>CADBTX010000001.1 GCA_902797705.1 uncultured Lachnospiraceae bacterium
AATGCTTCTGCGGCTTGTCCGGATTTGCTTTATTCCACTCTACATAGATCTCGGACATGAGCTCCGGATAAACACGTTCATAGTTTTCCGCTTTCACATCACCAAGATTGCTTACAAAGGAATCTATGACATCCTTCTTTGTGATATTCCCTCCGGAAGTGATGAGTTCCGCAGTCTTTGCATCCTCTGTCCTCTCGATAAGCTGGATGAATTCCCCGATAAAATTGACATCGCTCTCCTTATCCCATCCTGCATTCTGCATTCCCAGTATCACTCCGTTTATCGAGAATTTCATACATACAGGATCCGGCAGATCGAAATATACCGTTTTAGCCTTCCTAAAGGCCTTATCCTTTTCCTTCTTTTTTATCTCTTCGGGACTTAATGCTTCATTGTTTTCTGCTACATCTGACATTTTTGTTTCTCCTTATTTTTTTCTTGAAACAGCAGTGAGCCAGGGTGTTTGCTTCGTGCTTGCACGAGGAGCAAACATTTTGGCGAACGCAATCACCGAGCATCATTGATGCGATATTACGATCCTTCTGTTTTTTCGCTGATCCGCAGCCATCCGATATACGGATCTTACTTACACATATAAATATACAGTCTTACACGAAAAATCTGCCTTTATTATTTTGCCCCTTCTTTTTCCGGCATTCCCTGATCATAGGCCAATTTTTTTATACATAAGGGCCAAATGACAACAGCAAACATCCAGAGTATAAAACGTGAGATAAAATGTCCCCAGTGTCCGCCAAAAGCAGCCACCAGTGTGGCGGGAGCGAAATACTCCTTCCACGAAAATGCGATGATAAATCCCACAAACCCAAGGATCGGCAGGTTTTTCGAACCTTCCGGTATCTCATAATGAAGATAATGGCGGTCTATGTAGCTTCCCACCATAAGGCCGATTAAAGCTCCGCAGCTCTTAAAGCAGTCATTCATCATCTTTTCAGGATCCACCAGCAAAGCCCCGTCCACGTAATCCATGGGATATGGCTTTTTTGTGATATAGATTATCGCAAGTACTATGGCTGCAATACCAAGAGCGGTGAGGACATCCTTTATTTTCTCATTGCCTTCAAGCTTTTCCATGGCCATTCCGACCAGTATGATGATGATCACATTTTCAATAAACCCGACAAGAACGTCCTGGGGAGTATGTACCCCGAGATAATTTCTGGAAAAGCCGGTGAGCACTATCATCACTGCACAGATCACGGCAATCCACCTTCTTTTATCCTTCTGCCATACAAAGGTTGTTCCGTAGGTATCTGTGGCACTGGATGTATGTCCGCTGGGGAAAGAATAGCCGGTGGCAGCGGTTTTGGAATCCCCGGCCGGTTCTATGAGTTCAGAACGGATCCAGGGCCTGTATGCGCACACTGTAAGCTTTATCAATCCGTTAACTATCTCACCGACACCCAGAGTCAGAAGATAACGGTATCCCCATTTTTTGCTCACGCACCAGAATACAACGAAAGGCAGAAATGGCATAACATCCACGGCGACCTTTGATATGGCGTTAAAAAACTCATCAAAAGTCCCGCCTGTAGCCAGCCTTATGTTCTGAAGAAATAAGAGGTATTCAATATCCATATTATCATTTCCTTTCAGTTTTTTGCCTGAACAGGGGCTGTCTCCCGTCCATTTACTATTTCTCTTTTTTAATGTTGATATTAAATCCCATTAAGAATAAAAGTCAACTCTTTACGATTTCTATCTGGGTACCGGCCTTACCCTCTCGGGAAATCCACCTGATAGAATCTCTGTTTTCGCGAGTTCTATCGGGGTGTAGGCTTATAACCAAATAATCAGGAATGGATCGGGTCAGGATAAAATAAAGGTAACTATTCAGAACAGCCCGAAGCACTTGCTGCTGAGGGCGTATGAAAGCCTTGGCATTATGTACGGGGCACTGACGCGCTTAGCGCGTCAATACGTGCCCGTGAAATGTCCACTGGACATTTCACCTTTCGGCTCATCGTGCGAAGCACGATTTAATTAGCCGAATGCG
>CADBTX010000002.1 GCA_902797705.1 uncultured Lachnospiraceae bacterium
AGAAGCGTTCTCATTTGCATAGACATCCCTGAAAAGGTCAAAGACACCGGTAACGAAGGTATCTCTGGAGGGATCTTCAAACCCCTTTTTTTTGAAAAGGTTAAAGAAAGCTTTTCCATCCGCCAGACCGAAGGGACCCTCTGCGTTCCTCTTCCGCTCTGAGAGCTGATCCCAGGCACTGTTAGCTGCTTTCTGGCTGTCCTTAACCTTATTTTCTGCCTTTTTCAGCGGCTTCTCATATTTTCTGTCCAGACTGGTATCAATATTTTTTACGGCTTTCTTGATGGCAGCAAAATGCTCGGGATAAGCTTCCATATAATGACTTTTTTCATACGGATCCTCTAAAGCCTTATCCAGATCCCTTAAAAACTGTTCCCGGCTGATATTGTCATTTTCCATATCAGCTCCGGTATCAAAGAAATCAACTTCATTGTAGACGATCTCATAGATCTGTCTGATAAGTCCTGCATCCTCGGGAGTACACCATCCCTTCCGTCTGGCACCTGCAAAGAACCTCTCAAGGTCCACGTAACTTGAGGAATCCTCCAATCCTTCCTTTGCCTTATCCCATGCATCGGCATTTTCTTCCGCCAGAGCACGGTTTCTTTCAATCTGTTCCTTATATTCCGCTTCCTTTCTTTCCTTTAAGCTCTGCAGAGCATCCCTGTCCTTTTTCAGACTTTCTTCCAGTTCCCCTGCACGCTTTTCAGCGGCCTTCTCTCTTTTTAATTCACCCCTTATGATCGAGCGGGTTCTTGCTTCGTCTTTTATTTCAGGTTCATTTGCACCTCCGGCTTTCCTGTTATTATCTGCCGGGGCTTTCCCTTCCCCTGCCCTGCGTCTCTCTGCCTCTTCCTTCTCCCTTGCTATCTTCTCGGCAATGCGCTGATCCTCACCCTCACGGGTTTTTGCATCATTATCAAGACGCCTTTTTTCAGCGTCTCTCTTTCGTGCATCCCTTTCCTCCAGGCGCTTTCTTTCCGCATCCCTTTTAACTGCGTCTTCGGCGGCCTTGGAAGAAGCCACCTCCCGGCGTGCCCGGTCTGCCTCCAAAAGCATTCCCGGCCGCGCAAAGGCCGCTTCATTACGCGCCTTTTCCTCTTTCTTCAGTTCTGCTTCCAGCGCCTTAAGATTCTTGTCTCTTTCGGCAACATTTGAGCGATGCTCTGAATTCTTATAAGCCTTTACATCCTCAAGAGGTTTTACCAGATCTGTTCTGCCTCTCTTCAGTAATTCCTTATTGACTTCCCTGTACCAGTTGTTACGTACCTCCATCCTTCCGGCTACATCTGCGGTCAGTTTCTCACGAAATCTGAAGTCTTTTCTTATAGCCTCTCTCCGCCTCTCTTTATCGGCCTCGATCTTCTGCTGGGCATTTAACATCGCCTCTGCCTGGGCTTCTGCACCTGTTATCATACGATTCGAGTATTCCATTTCATGATCCTGGGCAACAGAAACAGCCTTCCAGGAAGGCTCTGTTATGCTTCCGGAATTTGCAAGGACGAAAGGATGATAATTCATCTTTACAGCGGGATTGGTGTCCGCCAGGTTATAAAGGATATATGCCTTTTCATACTTTATCCTGTCTTCTTCTCTTATCTCTCTCTTTCCAAGGACATCGGCAACGGCGCTTTTAATGCTGACTTCCCCCGTATACTCTCCCAGGGCAGGGTTCTGCACCGTGAAGCCCTCAGTGATCCTTGAGCCACCGGCATTAAGAAGAGACTGTTCTTTTTCTATCAGAGCACCGAACAGCTTATCAAAGGTATCGGCGGCCTGATCCAGTTCCTTTTCCCCGATCCGGTCCGGATCGAAGACTCCGGTATAACCAACAAAGTCAGCAGGACGGAGCCGCTCCGTAATTTTATGGAATACATCATTCGTCTCCCTGATCCTGTCCTCGGTCATGTCATATTCATAACCGGTCCCCGGATGTCCGGAAAGGATATGCCTTGTCTTATATCCCGCAGCAACGCCCCTGAAAGCATTCCTGCCGGAGTTGATCTCATCTATGGATTTTCCTTCCAATCCGGGCAGCAGTTCATTCTCTATCACACGCTCAGATTCTATTAACCAGTCATCTTTTTGAATATCTTCGTATTTTTCTGCTACCCTGTATATCGCATCCGCTGCATTCAGTATGTTCAGATCCGACTGCAGTAAAGTGCCGCCGCCGTATCCCTGCGTAAATGCCCCTTCTCCTCCCTTCGCGGTCATTGCATCCATCCGTCTGTCGTGAGTTAAAGAAATGAGATGTAAAAGCCCGAATCCTCCCTCCAACAGTTCATTTCTTTTTGCGGGGTCTTTCATGTCTGCTGACCCGGGGAAAGTAAGACCCTCGGCCTTTATCTTTGAAATGGCTTTAGCCATCATCTCGCCATGCCAGGCAACATTCATCTCAGCATCATGGATCGCCTCCGGGGTATCCTCGAAAAAGATCACAGGATGTGCCTTCATGGCAGCGATATATCTTTTTCCTATCTCCCGGGTTTTTTCTTCCGGAAGCTTGTCGAGATTCTGTATATCCCTGACCGACATTCCCTCCTCTGCCAACAGATATATTGCAATGGAAGCCTTTATATTATTGTTTGCATAGTTTGACCCGGTAGTGATGAATACACCCGCTGAAGACAAGGTATTTTCAAAATCAATAACCTCAAAAAAACGGTAATTGACGATCTTTTCCTGAATCCCTGGCATCTCCTGTTCCTCCTAAATAATGAAAAAAGTCAGTTGCTGTATTGCTTATAAACTAATATACACGTCTCTTTGAAAAATCTGACACTGAAAAAGTTGTAACTATTCAGAACAGCCCGAAGCACTTGCTGCTGAGGGCGTATGAAAGCCTTGGCAAAAAGTTTATCATTTTTCCACCCCCAAAACAACCTTACTACGGCCTCAAAACAACCCGGTGTCCCCTATTGACAGCAAAATCAGGATGAGTATAATGCTATTCTGCCGGGTAACGCGGATATCATTATCCCCGGTCATGATCTATTAAGGAAGCAACAGGATAAGGAATAAAGAACATGAAAACTAAAAGAGATGATATAAGAAACATTGCCATCATAGCCCATGTTGACCACGGCAAGACCACCCTTGTGGATGCCCTGCTCCATCAGAGCGGAGTCTTCAGGGAAAATCAGGATGTGGCTGAAAGAGTCATGGACAGCAATGATATAGAAAGGGAACGGGGCATCACCATCCTGTCAAAGAATACGGCCGTTTCCTACAACGGCACAAAAATAAACATAATAGATACTCCGGGTCACGCTGACTTCGGCGGCGAGGTGGAACGTATCCTTAAGATGGTAAACGGAGTCGTGCTCCTTGTGGACGCCTTCGAAGGAGTAATGCCCCAGACCAAGTTCGTTCTAAAAAAGGCTCTGGGTCTCAAGCTTCCCGTCATCTCCTGCATAAATAAGATAGACCGTCCGGGGGCGAGGCCAAAGGAAGTTGTGGATGAGGTACTTGAATTATTCATGGACCTGGATGCCACCGATGAGCAGCTGGACTGCCCCTTCGTCTTTGCTTCGGCAAAGGCGGGAGTCGCCTCCCTTGATCCCGACACCGAGGGAACTGATATGAAGCCCTTATTTGACACCATCCTTGACTATATCCCGGCTCCCGAAGGAGACAGTGAGGCTAATCTCCAGATTCTTATTTCCACCATTGACTACAATGAATATGTGGGACGTATCGGTGTGGGAAAAGTGGACAACGGTGCAGTAAAGGTCAATCAGGAAGCCGTTATCGTAAATCATCACGAAAGCGACCGTTTCGAAAAGGTAAAGATCAGCAAGCTCTATGAATTCCAGGGCCTGGAAAAGACCGACGTATCCGAAGCCGGCATCGGAGAGATAGTTGCCATCTCCGGTATCTCCGACTTAAAGATCGGGGACACGGTCTGCGGAACACTTTCCGATCCTGTGGCGATTCCCTTCCAGAAGATCTCCGAACCCACCATAAGCATGAACTTTATGGTCAATGATTCACCTCTTGCGGGACAGGAGGGAAAATATGTCACCAGCCGCCACATCAAGGACAGGCTGCTTAA
>CADBTX010000003.1 GCA_902797705.1 uncultured Lachnospiraceae bacterium
CCTCATCTTGCCCTGATCCACAAGCCTTAAGAAGGCATCAACCACATCCTTCTCCAGCTGGGTGCCTGCAACCTCCTTTATAATGGACACCGCCTTCTCAAAATTCATACGTTTTCTGTAAGGACGGTCGGAATACATGGCATCAAAGGTATCTGCCACGGCTATGATCTGGGCGACTCTGGGGATTTCCTCTCCCTTTAGTCCCTTGGGATAGCCCTTTCCGTCAGGCCTCTCATGATGAGCTCCGGCGCCGATGGCCAGATCCGGCATGACCTCTATATCCTTCAATATATTATAGCCCGAAGCCGAGTGGGCCTTGATGATCTTGAACTCATCATCCGTGAGCTGTCCCTGCTTATTCAGAACCTCCGGGGGAACACCGATCTTTCCGATGTCGTGGAGAAGGGCGATATTGTAGTATCTTTCCACCTCCTCATCGGAATAACCAAGCTCTTTGGCCAGCATCACCGTATATTCGGCAACTCTCCTGGAGTGACCGTTGGTATATCTGTCCTTCATATCTATGATCTTCGCAAAGGCTTCTGTCATCTCACGGATATAGAGCCTGTCTTCCTTCTCTTTCTTTTCCAGCCTCTTGGTCTTGAACTTGATATAGCTCCTTACCATGAGCCATAGAAGCAGGAAGATGAGAAGTACTATCGCCACCTTGAATTCCACCCTCTCATACAGCGCCTTTTCCTTATGTATCTCAATGACAGTCTCATTCTCGCTGTTTCCGAGAGGATCCTTTACCTTCACCACGAACCGGTAATCTCCACCGTCCAGATTGGTGTAATCTATAGGCCCGAGATCCTTCCTCTCCATGGATATGGAATTAACATCAAAGCCGTCAAGATAATAGCTGACGATAGGATTCATCATAGAGTAGGTATATACGAAGCAATAGATGGTAAGCTTTTTTCCTCCTGCAGGCAGGATTATCTTCCCGTTCTGATCGGGATAAATGGTCACGCCGTCGGCCTCCACAAAGGGAACCGCCACCTTCAGATCGCTTACATTTTCAAAGGGTTTTTCGATATTGACCTTGGCAACCCTTGTAGTACCTGAGATATAAAGATCCCCCTCCTCCGTGAGTTCGCTGTACGAATTGGCGGTGGTGATACAGGGAAGACCGTTCTCTCTGCCGTAATATACGGGGGAGAGAACGCCGTTCCTTATGGCTGCGTCAACGCCGATAACGTAGACTCCGTTACTGCTCAGGATCCACATTTCCCCCTTACTGTTCTCGTAGATGTCAAAGTTATTGGAATAGGGGAAGTTCTTTATGGTAGTGATCTTGTTTTGCTCATCCATGTACGCGAGGGAATTGCTGGTCACTATCCAGAGCACATTTCTCGTAGTGCTCCTCTTGATCCTCATGACCACTCCGCTCCTCAGATCGGAATCGGTATTGATATTGATGACGTTATTTCCGCGGAGCAGATATATGCCGTCTCCGTCAGTACCGAAGACCATATTCCCGTTGAAGTCCTGGGAAATGGTCAGGATATCTGCGGCTCCCACCTCATCTCCGCTTTCATAGATATCCTTTATGCTGTCACCGTCTATCGAAACCACTCCGCCTGCCGAGCAGGAAGCGTATATCATTCCATCATCGCTCTCATAGCAGCACCTTACCCGGTCAGAGAGCATGCCGTCCTCTCCCGTAAAGCAGGTGACCGTTTTGCCGCTAAGCCGGACCAGACCATATTCACTGTATGTGGAAAACCAAAGCTCACCCTTTTTGTCCCGGATTATACAGCGTATCCTGCAGTCCCCCAGAATATCAAAAAGATCCTTCGCCTCCAGAGTCCTGCCGGATGCGGTACGGACTTCGTCAACGGGTATACTGTTAAGCACACTGTTATCCCTGACGGCCACCAGTCCGGTATCCGTTCCCATGTACAGGATATCATCCTTCCGGCAGGTGCTGTTCACAACCCTGCTGTCCAGATCATATCTCTCAAAGATATCCGAAAATCTATTGGGGACCACCTTCATGACTCCCTGTCTGGAGGAAGAAAACCAGAGATTGCCTTCGTAGTCCACCATCATATGCTCAATGGAGTTTGTGAGCGGTATATTTTCAAGCACCGTGAATTTCCCGTTATGCGCCTTTCCGATACCGTTATCCGCACATACCCAGAAGTCCCCATCTATCTCCGTAATGGAATTCACATACCCAAGGGGCGCAACATTTATAGTGGTCTTTTCCGCAAAGCCGTCATCCAGGCTGCCTCTTACTATCTCCGATCTCTCGGTTCCGAGATACACAGCCCCATGCATGTCAGGGTCGGGATAAATGGAGATAACGCTCTCAACTCCCAGCTTTTTCACGGAGTAGTAGCCGATCAGTCTCCTGTCCCTTAAGGCGAACACGTCACCGTCCCAGGTTATGCCGTATACCACGCCGTCCAGACCTGTTTTAAGCTCCCGGATATACTGGTCATAGATCTGGGGATCCGATATGGCTGTAAGGTTCATTTCCTCATCGATGACATTTATGCCGTGAGCCGTTCCCACATAGATATTGCCCTTGAGGTCCTCGGCGATAGTCCGGACCATAGGTGAATTAAGGCCCTTTGCCATATCGAAGCTAATGTACTTTCCTCCGTCCTTCATAACGAGTCCGCTGTCATTAGTACCCACCCAGAGCCTGTTCAGGTGATCCACGTAAAGGCTCATAACATTGGCGATACCTGTGGAAACGGAATCTATGCGTTCAAAGGTGCAGCCATCGTACCTTATGAGTCCGCTGTAGCTTCCTATCCAGATAAAACCTTCTTCCGTCTCGGCAATGGTATTGGATTCGGAGGTGGGCAGCCCGTCGGTATTATCATAGAGTATGGCTGAAAACCCCTCCGTGATCCCCGTGGGATCCACCGCTATACTGTGGTTTTCTGCAAGAGCACATAATGGACTTCCCATGACGAGAATGATCATGGAAAGGTATACAACAATATTGAAAAGGACTGTCTTTTTCTTCATGGTTAACGCCTCTTTTCTAACTGCTACAAATTCCTATCATATTATCAAAATCGTTATTTTCTTTCAACTGAAAGCATACTCCAAAGTTATTTTCTTCCGCCTTGAAGAGTTATGTTATAATACTTATAATGTGATACAAACGCCAAAAGTCTAAATGGCGTTTGAACTTGTTCAAAAAGCCATTTGACTTTGGGCGTCAAACAACACGGAAAAATGTCCAGTGGACATTTTTCGGGCACGCTTTGATGCGCTGAGCGCATCAGTGC
>CADBTX010000004.1 GCA_902797705.1 uncultured Lachnospiraceae bacterium
TCAACCCTGGCAAACTACCCGATAAAAATCACGATTTAATCATTTCTATCCGGCTCCCCTCCTTCTTCTCCCGGCCACCAACCAGATAGAAATCACGATCCCCGCATTTTTATCCGGCTTCTCTCCACGCGCCCTTCGGGCGCGCACATCTGAAAAAGGACGCTCCTGCAGATGCAGGCCGCGTCCCTTTTTTCAGTGCATATATTGTTTTTCCGGATCATGATCACGCTATGGTATATACTTAGGAGCTGTGCATAAATAAATCTTCACATTTGACTTGTCCAGACGTCCATCTGCTTCATCAGAAAGCCTCGCCGTAGTTACTCGTCAGTTTCATCCCCTTCATCCTCGTCGTCATCCGTACTGCCACTGCTATCACTACCCGTGTATTCCTCCGGCACGGGAGTAGGACCACTTGAAGACCCCGATGTATCGATAACAGCTTCCGGCTCCATGATATTTGTAACAATAGCGGCATTTCCTTCTTCCATGGCTCCAAGGATCTCTCCTCTGGAATCAGCGCTGCATGCCTCAAGGATACGGGCCACCAGATAAGCATCCCCATCGGCGCCGGTAGACTGTACCATAACATCAAATATCTTGGCAGCATCCTTGGCCTTCATACCGGAATATGCCTTTGCATACTCCTTCATCTTCTCATCGGTCTGTTCCTCTGCCACAACCTGCTTATAAAGGATCTGCGCATTGGCAGGCTCGATCTGCTCATAATACTTCTGGTACTCGGAAATATCCGGAGCCTTGTCTGAGAAAACCACTTCGTTATAGAATTCGTCTTTTATCTTCTCGAATTCCACCTGATTATTTTCAAAGGTCTTAAGCCTGTCTATTTCTTCCTGGAGTTTGTCATTGCTGACCCTCAGTTCATTATTAGCCTGCTGGGCCTCCGTCAGCTGGTTCTCAAGCTCCTTTATCCTGGCCACCGCAGAATCCACATCAGTATATCCGCCGTCTATTTCCTCTCCGGTTCCAAAGCCGTTTCCTTCCAGATTCGGATTGTACCCGGGAAGTATCTTATTCACCACAGGAACATCCTTTAATACAGGTGTCAGCACGCCGGAACCAAAGCCGCCCACGTCAAGCTTCACCAGAAGTCCCAATATGGCAAGCCAGATAAGGATTATAAATATCGTGACAAGAATAATGGAAAGGGCTCCGGAGTCCTCGTCGTCGTTAAGCTCTTCTCCGCCCTTTTTATCACTCTCTTTTAAGTTTCCAGATCCCTGCTCTGCAGGAAGATTATTACCGTCCGCCATGATTTACCCGCTTTTCTTATATCACTGAACCTTTTGATCCGGGGCGCTGTCGTGCTCAGCACTCCAAAACGCGCCCGCAAAAGGTTCACTGAACCTTTTGCCCATATTGATAACTGGTTAGTTCGTCGATCTGCTTACTCTCGGCCGCAGCCTCCTCCTGAAGGAATTTCTGAAATGCCCTCTCCCTCAGCTTCTCCTGCGCCTTTCTCTCCTTCATCACCTTTTCAAGTTCCTGGCGCCTCAGCTCCAGCACATGCTCTTCTCTCTTGATCCTCTCCCCGGCCCGGATGATGTCCTCATCACAAAGCCTGCGGCTCAGATCATTGTTCTGTATCTCCAGAAGGTCCAGAGTATCCGACCGGATCCTCCTGCCTTCTTCCTCAAGTTCCTTTTTTCTCCTGAGAAGCGTTTCCCTGTACTTTACAGCCTCGTCCAGCACCTGCTTCTGCTGGGCAAAGCGCATCTCTGCCTGGGTTTCAAGCTTTTCTTTTAGATTTAGGATGTTTTGCATCCGGAATTTAAATCTGGCCATTATCCGGCATTCTCCTCAGGCTCATCAAACACTGCCTTAAGCAGTCCCAGCGTTTCCTCAAAGGTGAACTTGGCATCCGTAGTCTGCATAAGGAAATCATTAATGGTGTCTATTTTCTTTATGGCATAGTCTATCTTTGGGTTAGATCCCTTCTGATAGGCTCCGATATTGATAAGGTCCTCAGCCTCCTGATAAGTTGCCATCACATTCTTCATCTTTCCAGAAAGGGCCTTATGCTCTTTATCCGCGATCTGGCTCATACACCTGGAAATACTCTGAAGCACATCTATGGCAGGATAGTGATTCTGCTGGGCGATCCGCCGGTTCAGCATGATATGCCCGTCAAGTATTGAACGGGCAGTATCCGTAATAGGTTCATTGAAATCATCACCATCCACAAGAACGGTATAAAGTCCTGTAATGGACCCCAGTTTACCGTTTCCCGCCCTCTCA
>CADBTX010000005.1 GCA_902797705.1 uncultured Lachnospiraceae bacterium
ACCGCTTTTATCTCAAACCCGGTGGTTGTCCTGTCCATAATGAACTTGATCAGAACAGCTGTCAGTATCGCAAAAGGAAAAGCCAGAGGGATGTCGATCTTTAACCCCATGGTCTTTACCCCGACGAGAGTAAGGCGTGATGCATCGGTTACAGGCGTACTCTGTCTGGACACGGGATCTGCGTAGAACGAGTTGATAAAGAACGTGACGATATACATAAGCGTATAATTCAGCATTATCGCAGACACGACTTCGTTTATATTAAACCTGAATTTAAGCCATCCGATCAGACCTCCCACAAGGCCTCCGACCAGAATCCCGATGATAATGACGAGGGGCTTTGCAACAGGCGCGGCAAGACCCGACATTCCGACGGTAACACTGGCGGCAAAGCCTGCTGCCAACATCATCCCCGACACGCCGATATTAAAGAGGCCGCACTTCAGTGCCACCGATACTGCCAGAGATGCGAAGATCATAGGGGTCAGAGCATCTAAAAAGCTCATAAAATCCGTAAACATATTCTGACGTCCGGCATATGAGTACTTCGGAAGGATTCCCGTGCCCTGAAGGAGATTTCCGTAGGCGGAAAGCGGGTTTTTCCCTATGAGGATCAGAATTACAGATCCGACGATAAGACTTATCACTATGGAAAACAGGGATATTCTGAACATCTGTCCCTTCTCTTTTCCGAGCAGCTTGACCAGTGCTTTTTTCATCCGGTTCCTCCCTTCCCTACTCCTGCCATATACTCTCCCACCTCATTCACGGACAGTTCGGATGCTTTGGCGATCCTGTCGATCCTGCCGTCGAAAATGACGCCGATGGTATCGGCAAGATTCATTACCTCATCAAGTTCCAGGGATATCAAAAGGACCGCCGCCCCCCTGTCACGTTCCGCGACTATCTGCTTATGGATATTCGATATGGCGCCCACATCGAGTCCTCTTGTGGGCTGCATGAAGATTATCAGTTTTCCCTTCAGGTCGATCTCACGGGCAACGATGGCTTTCTGCTGGTTTCCTCCGGACATGGAGCTGACAATAGTCTGATTACCCTTGCTGCTCCTGATGTCATATTCATCGATAAGTCTGATACCGTTATCACTTATGGACTTCTCGTTCAATACACCCTTATCGGAAAAAGCCGGCTTATAGTAGTTCTTTAGAACAAGATTGTCTTTTAACGTGAACCCCAGGACCAATCCCACATTATGCCGGTCTTCGGGAATATATGCGATCCCTTCTTCGATCCGCTGCCTTATGGATAATCCCGAAATATCCCTGCCGCAAAGCAGAACCTTTCCGGACGTATTCCGGGCGAGACCTGCAATGGCATCGGCGAGCTCATTCTGCCCGTTTCCGGATACACCGGCGATAGCAAATATCTCGCCCGAATGAACTTCAAAGGATACGTTCTTTACAGCCTCATATCCGTTATCATTCCATACTGTGAGGTTTTCAACCTTCAGTACCGTATCTCCGGGAACGGCCCCGGTCTTATCTACTGAAAACGATACTTCATGTCCTACCATCAGACGGGCCATCTCCGCTGTTGAAGTATCCTTAACATCCTTGACAGCTATGAGCTTACCCCGGTTTAAGATGGCGCATCTGTCGGCGATAGCCTTGATCTCTTCAAGCTTATGGGTGATGATTATCACGGTTTTTCCGCCATCCCTTAAGCCTCTTATGATCTCCAGCAGATATTCGATCTCCTGAGGCGTGAGCACGGCAGTGGGCTCGTCGAATATCAGTATCTCGGCGTCTCTGTAGAGCATCTTCAGTATCTCGACTCTCTGCTGGGTGGAGACATTCAGATCGCTGATGACGGATCGCGGATCCACCTTCAGGCCGTATCTTTCGGAAAGAGCGGAGATGTCATCATTTGCTTTCTTTATATTTACACGGGGAATAAAGCCCCACAGTTTATTCTGAGGTTCCGAACCCAGGATTATATTTTCGGCAACCGTGTAATTGGACACCAGCTTGAAATGCTGATGAACCATTCCGATGCCGAGTTTCGTGGCATGTCTCGGAGATGTTATATTGACTTTTTCGCCGCGGATAAATATCTCGCCCTCGTCCGGCTCGTACATGCCGAAGAGAACACTCATAATGGTGGATTTTCCTGCACCGTTCTCTCCGAGAAGCGCAAATATCTCTCCCTTTTTGATGCTGATCGAAACATCATCGTTTGCAACTATGCCCGGAAAACGCTTTGTAATATGTTTCATTTCGACGATGAAGCCGGGATCGCCCATATCATATCCTCCACAATCAATGAGGCTTGCCAATGATAAGGGCTACATTTCTGCAGCCCTTGAAAACGTTGTCACTATTCTTCATCCATTCCGGTGAAGTTATCCGGCGTAAGCCCGTTAAAGTTCGCAGCGGGCACTATCTTGCCATCTTTAATAAGCTGATAAGCCTTGTCGATCTTTTCGATGGTCTCAGAGCTGAGCTGGCACCTTCCTGACTCGCTTACGTATCCTACGGAGTCGGTATCGATGCCGAGAAGATTATTGCCGCCCTTGAAGGATCCGTCGAGAACCGTTTCAAGCACGCGCTTGTCATTCTTGCCCATGATCTTAAGAGCAGAGGTAAGGATAATATTCTCACTTCCGTTGGCACCGTCATTATACTGGTCAGTATCACATCCGATAACGAAAACCTTCTCTGAGCTTTCTTTTGCGGAAGTAAATACACCGTTTCCTGAGCCTCCTGCAGCGACGAAGATGACGTCGCACCCTTCCTTGATAAGAGCATCACCTATAACCTTACCGTTTGCGGGATCCGCGAAGGAACCAACGTAATTGCCGCCCACATTTGCTCCGGTCACATCGGTTCCGGCATAGGAAGGCAGCTCCACGATCTCTACATTTGTATCGTAATGCCTGTTGCAGTATTCTACGCCGGACATGAAGCCGTAT
>CADBTX010000006.1 GCA_902797705.1 uncultured Lachnospiraceae bacterium
GGGCGATCTTTCTGCGGAAACCGTCACCTGACCAGGAGTCTTCCGTATTACTGATCTTTTTCGCGATGTCTGTATTGATCAACCCTATAAGATTCTTCATCTCTTCGATATGGTTTTCAAGAGGCGTGCCGGTCATCAGGAGTATCTTATCCGAATGCGTGAATATCTCTTTGGCAGCCGCGGTTCTCTTTGCTTCCGGGTTTTTGATATAGTGGGCTTCATCCACTACGGTCATATCCGAATGGAAGTCATCGGGTAACAGACCCCTGAATTTCTGCAGGGCTTCAAAATTAACGACGGCTATACCACCTGAATCCCTCCAGGTAAGGGTGTTTTCTGCGGCTTCATTATCACGGATCAGAAGAGGGGTGAGTCCGGAAAATGCTCTGACCTCACGGACCCAGTTGATGAGAACACTGGCGGGGCAGATAACGATGAACCTTTTCTTTCCTTCATTGGAAAGGCTTACCATGGCTGCTATTGCCTGAACGGTCTTTCCGAGACCCATTTCATCTCCGAGGAGGGTCTTCTCCTGATAAAGGATATACTTGGTGCCAAAGGTCTGATAGGAACGGAGAGCGGTCTTCATTCCTTCGAGCTTTAATACGTATCTGTCGATCTCATCCGCCAGTTCATCGGGGACATCACTTCTAAGGCGGTCATGTATCTCAGTTATCTCGCCTTCACCGGCATATTTCTCCGTGATGTTTTCGAGAGCCGTGAAATAGTAGGCCGGACGCAGGAGAAAGTCATTCCACGCCTCCTCACCGGAAACCTGCATTACTTTAAGGTGATCATTTATGAGCCTGTCTGCGCGTGGTATCAGATCACCGCTGAAGATTACGGAAAGCCTTTCGACACCGTCAAGAGTATGCTGCTTTTTTTCTTTTCCCGAGAATATCCAGAAGAAGGTGTTTTTTATCAATGAGGATCCGTTCAGGGCTTCTGCTGCAGGGCGGTGCCTCTCGTAATAGAGTTTTGCAGCATCCTTCCTTATGCCGTCCATATGTATCACCTTGTAGAGAGCTGTTACCAGGGTGACAGCTCCCGGTGTTCTGGATGAAGCGGAGAGACGTGCTTTGGAATTATCATATACGGTCTTTTCAATATCCCGGACAGTCTTATATATGAGCTCCGCGCTTCCCGTACCTATCCCCTTTATACTGTCGATCTCCGCAAGAGTAAGCAGTATAAGCTCTCCGACAGTATTAAAACCTGCCTGGGAGAGGGCAGATATACGGATCCCCTGTCTGGAAGCGTTAAGAGCGGAAAGCGGAGTCTCATTGAGGGTTTTCCGGGCATTATCCTCCTTGAGGGCTCCGAGGGACAGGAATGACTCATTTTCAAGAGTGGCCTGCGAATCAATGATATCCTTCAGGCCTTTATCTGCGCGGAGAACGTCGCGCTGCATTTTTGAAACTTTTCTGAAATCGGGTTTATTCATAAGCACTCACTCCATTCTTTACCTATTCTACAGGATTTCACAAAAGCTGTCATTTATGTTAGAATTAACGGGTATGTGTAGGCTTTACGCTTTACGCTTTTATCGGAAGTGTATGGTCGAATGGGGAATTGCTTTTGGAGGGCGAAGGTTTATGGATCAGTTGTCAATCCGTATAAAGCTGATAATGCTCAGTGTTTTCGGGGCTTTCAGTACGTTGTGTCTCGTGGTGATGGCGCTTACCGGCGCTTCCGGTACCATTGCGGTAACCGCGGGAGTGATACTTATCATATTGCAGATACTCCTCGCGATACTTATCACCGCCAATATCAGCAGGGCTATGAGACTCAGTATCGACTATATTGAGAGGATGTCAACGGGTAACTTTACCCAGGACATACCGGAGGAGCTGAAGGGCAGACAGGATGACTTCGGGAATCTGGGTGACAGCCTGAGAGAGATGAAGCTGAGCGTGGGCGCTCTTATCGGTAATGTTAAAAAACAGGCTGATGATATCGAGGAAGCTGTTGAATACATAAATGAGAGTGTCGGAGAACTCAATAACAGCATCGGAAACGTGGCGGCATCAGCAGATGCACTCGCTTCCGGGATGGAGGAAACCGCTGCTTCCGCTGCAGAGATAAAGGAAACCTCGGAATTGATAAAGGTTTCTGCGGAGGATATGACCCGCAGGGCAGAGGAGGGCGCGACAGAGGTTAAAGCCATCTATGACCGCTCCACGCAGACAACGGCGGAGACCAGGGAGCGCCAGACCAATGTCAGGAATCTGAGTACCGAGATAAGCGGCAGGCTTTCAAAGGCCCTTGAAGATGCCAAGGTGGTGGAGGAGATAAGTGTTCTCACGGAATCCATAATGGCCATCACCAATGAAACGAACCTTCTGGCGCTTAATGCAGCAATCGAAGCCGCAAGCGCGGGAGAAGCGGGAAGAGGATTTGCTGTCGTGGCGGAAGAGATAAGGAATCTCGCGGAACAGAGCAAGGAGACGGTTGCGAAGATCCAGAATGTCACGAGAGATGTCACCGGTTCAGTCGGAAATCTCTCCGAAGACTCGGCGAAGTTACTGCATTTTGTACAGACCGACGTGGCCGAGATGCTTGAACAGTTCAGCGCCACTACAGAGCAGTATGGTAAGGATGTCAGGTATATGGATTCGCTTGTGTCAGGTTTTGCGGATACCGCATCCGAACTGAATATGAGGATCACCGGAGTGTTGTCCGGAATAGATGAGATAAGCGATGCTTCCAGGGCAGGTGCGGAGAGTACCAATATGATAGCCCAGAGCACAGAAAATATCAGGAGTAAATCGGAGAGCGTGGTCGAGGAAGCCGACAGGACCAGGGAGACAGTGGAGATCCTGGACTATGAGGTGGCCAAGATCGCAGTCCTCTCGGAGTGATGACGAGATGAATAAGCTTGAAATATCAGAGATCAAAAGGCAGTTCAATATAGACAGATTCACTATAGACAATATCTGTATCTGCTATGTGGGAAGTGAAAAGGAAAAGAAATTTATCACAAAGGATGCTTTCGGCTCTCTCCCGGAGGAGGAGATGCATAAGTATCTGAAATATCTGAAAAAAGGCCTTAGCGGAACTATAGGAAAGAATCTCATGAACCTGGAATTTCCGCTTTCCGAGGAGATGAACGGGGGAAAGCAGGAGTTTCTGCTGAAAGTCAGGGACAGTCATTTAGATGATGACGATATACTGGATGAGTATTTTGACAGGATAATCGCGCAGTACGATACGGCTGAAAAGTACTGTATCATAGCGGTTCATGCCGTGTATGACATCCCCGGGAAGGGATCGGACCGTATGCTTCAGGAGGATGCGTCCGAGGATGTATTCGATCATTTCATGACACTGTTATGCCCGGTGGAACTCCGGGACGGAGAGCTGGGACTGGATCCGGAGAATAACAGGATAGGTGAACTGGAGCAGGACTGGGTCCTTCATGAACCGGATAAAGCTTTCCTTTTCCCGTCTTTTAATGACAGGACTACCGATATTCACAGTATTCTCTATTATTCCAGAAAGTGCGAAGAGATACAGCCTGACTTTATCAATTTCATGTTCGGGCTGGATGCCCCTCTTACGGCCGGGGACCAGAAGGATACCTTTAATATGCTGGTATCCGGTGTCTGCGGAGATGAAGGGGATGTGGAAGTCATGAAGAATATCCATGACAGCTTAAGCGAACTCATCGAAGAGAATAAGGAGAACCCGGATCCTCTGGTCTTAAGCAAGCCGGATGTAAAGAAGATCTTTAATGACAGCGGAGTCAGCCGGGAAAAGATGGAAGCATTCGATGAACGCTATGAGGACATAGCCGGAGACGAAGCCGAGATCATGGTCTCCAATATTTCCGGGATCAGGAGCTTCAAGGTATCCACTCCGGATATAGAGATCAAGGTAAATCCCGAATATCTGGACAGGATAGAAGCGAGGATCGTGGACGGAAAAGAATGTCTCGTCATCACAGTGGATGACCGCGTGGAGGTAAACGGAGTAAATGTCCGCACTCTTATTCCCAGATCGGAAAAGGAATAGATGTCAGAGAGTATGTATCGCTCTGA
>CADBTX010000007.1 GCA_902797705.1 uncultured Lachnospiraceae bacterium
AGAAGCGTCATCTGGGTTTCGCGCTCTGCCTCTCTGGCAAGTTTCTCACGTATCTGATTATCGAAGTGCTCAAATCCGTAGACCAGTTTCTTTCCGCCATCCAGAGGGATGATCTTAAGCCTGTAATAGACCACCTTGCCTTCACGCAGGGTTCTGTATGTGTGAAACAGCGGATTCCTTTCCTTAAGCATCTTTACGACGTGATCGTAGTCACCTAAACGGAGTACCTCCTCAGCGTCCTCTTCCAGCACAAGGGCTCTGACATATTCTGCCATAACGTCGGGAAGGGTTTTCCCGGCAAGCATATCCCCTTCCAGCTGTCTCCCGAATTTATTCAGCCTTACCGGATGCACCGAAAGGTCCCGGGTATCAACATACACTACCGATGTATAACTTCTTGCAATAGCGTCATCGATCTCACCGTGAAGCCGGTCCCGTTCCGCAAAATCCTTTTCCTCATCCTTAAACAGATTTCGCCTCACCTTGTCCGATACTTCGTCATAGAGAAGAACGCTGTACCTTTTTCCATCATCCGTGTACTCGTGATAACCGGTACAGTGAACCGTTATCAGTTCTCTTTCCGGTCCAACATATTCATGAAAAACAACATCATACGGTGCATTCTCTTCCGAAAAGGCTTTGACCGCTTTATACATCTCCTCTTTTTCAACGATATTTACAAAGGGATCCGGACCACTGAGTCTTGAAAGCATCTCCTCTCTTGTGGAATGATACATTTTGCATATTCCGTCAGACAGGACGTAAGGCCGGAATCTGCCATCTTCCACATAGCAGATACCCATGGGTATCCTGGTTCTTTCATATTGATCAAATACTTCCTTACTGAAAAGCCTAGTCTCATTTCCCATATAATGTACCCTTTCCTGAAATCAAAACCTATCTTGAAGCGCCTCCGCCTCCGAAAGAACCCCCGCCTCCCGAGAAGCCTCCGCCGGAATGACCGCCGCCGGAGTATCCGCGGCCGCCGCCGCTGCCTCCGCCGCCTCCGAAAAGCATTCCCAAAAGACCGATCAATGCTATGACAGCTAAAAATCCCAAAAGGACCAGATATGTCAGAAAAGCCTCCAGCAATTGCTGTAAGAAAGGCGCTTCATTTTCCTTCACCCTTACCTCCGGAAATTCCGCATCAGCAAATGTCCCGTCAGTGGCCTCATTCTCATCCTCCCACTCTATGGCGGCGAGGGAATCCGGGGCTTCCAGACCGTATTCCCCGTATACCTCCTTCACCGCAGCGATAAAGGTATCTCCTGCAGCCTTATTCCAAAGGCCCTCGTCTCTCGGACCCACTGCATAATCATCAAGGATCCTTCCGGCTTTTCCGTCCGGAAGAGCCCCCTCCAGTCCCTTCCCCACTTCCATTCTGACATGGGGATCCTCGGGATCCGTAACGAAGAAGATGAGAACACCGTTATCCAGTTCCCTGTCTCCGATACCCCAGTTATTGGCAAGCTTTACACTGAAGTCATAGAGCGTATCATCTCCGGTACCGGGAGCCATGACCACCACCACCTGGGCTTTGGTCTTTCTTTCCAGCTCAACCGCTTCATCCATGATAAAGCGTTCCGTCCTTTCATTCAGGACACGGCTGTAATCCTCCACATAAAAGTATTTTGTGGGATCCGGATATACTGTCTCCTTAACGCTGCTGTTGTCAACATAGATAAAAGCCGTGGCGACAACAGTGATAAACACAAAGATAAGTACCGCGATCAGCGCTATATTTGTTTTTTTCTTTTTTTGCTTCTGTTTCTGCTTCCTCTTGTCTACAGCCATCAGAATTCAACCTTCGGAACTTCCTTTGCACCTTCTTCAGCCTCAAAGAGATCAGCCTTTTCAAATCCGAACATATTTGCAAAGAATACACCCGGGAAGGTGCGGATGGCCATATTGTAATCCGTCACTGCCGAATTGTACTCCTGCCTCACATAAGAAATACGGTTCTCCGTTCCCGCAAGTTCATCCATCAGATCCACATATACGGTGTCGGATTTCAGTTCCGGATAGTTCTCGGCAACTGCGATGAGCTTATTCAAAGCGCCCGATACCTCTGCATCCGCAGCAGATTTTTCTGCCATGGTATTTGCAGCCATTAAATGTTCACGGGCCTCTGTCACCTCGCTGAAAACCTCAGTCTCATGCTCGGTGTAGCCCTTTACCGTATTCACCAGATTCGGAATAAGATCCGCCCTTCTCTGAAGCTGGGTATCTATATCCGAAGCCTTCTGCTCAACAACAGTCTGTTTTCTTACCAGTGAATTGTAGCCCCCTACAAAGAAACCTACGATCATTATGATGACAAGGATCACAACTCCCAGTGCCGCTAAACCTTTATTCATTTTGTGTACCTTCTTTCCTTTCCGCTGAGCTTGTGATTGCTATTCGCTTCGCAAAACCGTGGGACCTCAGTCTGCCTGATCATATTCATCCAGAAAACTGTACCTTTTTCCGTCCTTTTTATAGGCGATCACCCGGTCAAGACTGACATTTTCCACTGAGTTAAATATATTGGTCTCCACAAAGGGATTGTTCTTTTTTAATTCCGCAATAAGCTTCTTGGTCTCCAGACGCTTTGATGAGGTTTCACTGTCCCCGTGGTTCTTTTCCAGCGACTCCGTAAAATGACAGGCGCAGCGTAAGAACCTCAGTTCGTTATAATCCCTCCAGGCACAGATATCCTTTTCCCTCACAAGATACATGGGGCGTATCAATTCCATACCCTCAAAATTCGTACTGTGAAGCTTCGGCATCATGGTCTGTATCTGTGCGGACTGCAGCATTCCCATCAAAATGGTCTCTATCACATCATCATAGTGATGTCCGAGAGCGATCTTATTACAGCCGAGCTCACGGGCCTTGGAATAAAGCGCCCCTCTCCTCATCCTTGCGCAGAGATAGCAGGGACTTTTATCTATCCTTTCCACCGCATCAAATATCCGGCTCTCAAATACGGTGATTGGAACGCCGAGCTTTTTAGCATTTTCTTCTATCAAGTCCCGGTTTTCCTTATTATACCCGGGATCCATCACCAGAAAGGTAAGGTCGAAACCCACCTTTTTATGTCGCTGTATCTCCTGAAAAAGCTTGGCCATCAGCATGGAGTCCTTTCCCCCGGAGATACATACCGCTATATGATCGCCCTCACTTATCAGACGGTACTGCTTACACGCTTTTGCAAAAGGGGAAAACAGCAGGTAATGGAATTTTTTCTGTATGCTTTCTTCTGCCCTGTTCATAAATTCAAGTTACTCACTGCCCATCCCATAGACGATCACGTCATTATATTTCACAGTGGTTGTCTTCATCGGAACTATCGCCTCCCCCTCCCGGACGATGAGTATAACCCTCATGGGAAGCTCCCCTACCTGCTTCCCCTTAAATTCATCACTTGTTACCCTCAGGCTCTCTATCTTTCCGCTGCCGTTATCTCCCTGATACTTTGTATACTGTTCCACGAATCCCGCGGAGATTATTCCCGTCGGTATGGCCACAGCTCCCACTCCCAGAAAGGTGATGCACATTCCCATCAGCTTTCCCACTAGTGTCACGGGGTAAACATCCCCATATCCCACGGTAAAAATGGTGGCTACACTGTACCACACTCCGGACAGGGCATTCTCGAACACGTCCGGCTGGGCCGCATGCTCCGCGTTATACATGCAGAGTGATGAGGCAAGTATCAAAACCCAGAGGATAAAGATCGAGGATATCAGCTGGTTCCGTTTTTCGTATATGACCGATGTTATCACATTGAAGGAATCATAGGCCGTATTGATACGGAACAGATGAAATATTCTGGCGACCCTTAAGAAGCGGAATGCGATAAAACCTCCAAGGAAGAAAAAGGGAAGTATGGTAAAGAGATCCACTATACCGTCAAATGAGAGCATAAATCTGATGACGGACTTGATCCCCTTTTCTCCGTAGAGATATTCAGCAGTCCAGATCCTCGCCAGATACTCTACGCAAAAAACCAGTGTCGTTACCCCTTCCACCGCACGTAACACGGGAAACAGGGGCGAAAGAGACTCAAAGGTCAGCAGGAAAAGAGAGAGTATGTTCAACAAAATGGTACTTACGATGAACAGGTCAAAAAGCTTACTCGGAGTATCTCCTGTCTGCCCTATCTGGATAATGTCAAACAGTCTTTTTTTATCAATATGCTTCATCAGGACTGAACACCCTTTTCAGGCGGAAGAAAGCCGGTAGCTCCGTTTTTTTCCAGCATGCGGTAAACCCAGCGTTTGATAAGGTCATACAATACCGCAAATACCGGAACTCCTGTAAGGATACCGGGTATCCCGAAGAGACCCCCAAAGAGGGTTATGGAAAACAGCACCCAGAATCCCGATAAACCAACGCTTCCCGACAGGAGCATAGGTCCCAGTATATTTCCGTCTATCTGCTGAAGAATGATTATAAACACGAGAAACGCAAGGCAGAATACCGGCGAGTCGATCAGGATGATAAGGGCCGAAGGTATGGCTCCGATGTAAGGACCGAAGAAAGGAATGATATTCGTGACCCCGACTATAACGGCGATCAGCACTGCATTCTTCATGCCAAAGGCGATCTGCATGAACAGACAGAAGGCGTAACAGATCAGCCCGACGATGGCACTGTCCAATATCTTTCCCCCGAAAAATCCCACAAAGATCTTATCAATGAACTTCAATTCCTGCAGTATCTTTTCAGCCGTATCCTTCTTAAAAAAGGAATAGAGCAGCATCTTTCCCTGACGGGCAAAATTACTCTTTCCAAGGAGAAGATAGATGCAGATGATCACCCCGATGAATATATTGTACAGCACGCTGAGAAAGGAACTAAATACACTGGCAAAATTCCCCATAAGCCCTCCAAGCTGAGGAAGGATCTTATTTTTAAGCCAGTCCATCCCATTGGTATTTACGGCATTAATCCCCTGGCTGATATAATTCGCCAGCACCTCATTGTCCGATCTGTATTTTGAAATGATCCTGTTTAATTGGGACAGAACCCCGGGAACCTCCCTGATAATGGAAACTATGCTCTCGGCAAGAGCCGGGATCACCATTGAAAACAGTATGAGGATAAGAGCAAGAGAGATCAAAAGAACAAGGACCACAGAAAGGCCCCTGACAAGTCCTCTTCTCTTTTCCGGCAGCAGCTTTAAGAGCCTGGCCTCGATCCAGTTATAGGGGGTTTTCAGGAGATAAGCCATGACTCCGCCGAAAATAAAGGGCTTAAGTATAGAGATTATCCTGTTAAAACCCTTTACCATTCCGCCGAATCTGAAAATGATAAAAAATGCGATGACAGCCATGGTCAATCCCAAAAATATGGGAAAAGCCACTCTGAATGTTCTGATCCAAAATTTTTTCATAACAATACTATACGAAGAAAAACGGATATTTGCAATAAAACCCTGATGTATCTGTTAAGAACTGCTACATCCGGATCTCACTTTCTGTTTACCATGGCGGCCGAGGCTAAGAGCTCCGCACCTGTACGCAGAGCTTCGTCATCCGCATGGAAACGGGGACGGTGAAGTTCTTCCGGCTTTTCGCCCTCAGGAGTGCTTCCGACCCAGAAAAAGAAGGACGGTACAAATTCCCGGTACAGCGCGAAATCCTCGCTTGCAAGTGAGGGCAGTGCATCCCTGACCCGGCGTCCGGTCTTAAGAGCGATGCCACGGGCCATTTCCGTCATCTCCGGAGTATTGAAGACTGCCGGGATCTTCCTCTCCCATATGACTTCTGAGCCGCACTCATAGGCCTCCGCCGTCTTTTTTACTATGGTATCCACTCTCTTCACAAGGCTTTCCAGGGTTTCCTCAGAAAGAGCCCGTACAGTAGCCCTCATCATGACAGAGTCCACCACGAGATTGGCGGGAGATCCGCCCTCTATCCTGTTTACAGAAAGAACAGCGCTGTCCAAGGGGCTTGTATTCCTGCTTACAACGGTCTGAAGGCTCTGGACCACAGCCGCTGCACAAACGATGGGATCGATATTCAGATGGGGCATTGAGCCGTGGCCTCCGGCCCCCTTCAGGCGGATCTCGAAATTATGCTTTGCGGACATCAGTGCCCCTTCGTGACACACGATCTCTCCCGTATTTACAGAGGGCCAGTTATGCATGCCAAAACAATAGTCCGGATGAATAAGATCAAAAAGTCCTGCCTTTATCATCTTTTCCGCCCCGGTGGTACCCTCTTCCGCAGGCTGGAAAACAAGGTCCACGCTGTTTTTTAATCCTCCATCTTCATAAAGGCGGGAAAGGATAAGAGCAGCACCGTAAAGAGCCCCGGTATGGAGATCGTGACCGCAGGCATGCATAACCCCGGGATTCTGAGATCTATAGGGGGATTCATACTCCTCCGTCTGGGGAAGGGCGTCTATATCCGCCCTTAGCATTATCTCCCTTCCCCCTTCCTGTCCTTCTATCCTCGCCACCACTCCCGTCGGCGTATCAAGGGGAAGTATTCGGATTCCCGGAAGAACAGAGATAAGTTCCTTTATCTTCTCCGTTGTCCTGTATTCCCCGTTTGACAGTTCCGGATGCATATGAAGATCCCTTCTAAGTTCC
>CADBTX010000008.1 GCA_902797705.1 uncultured Lachnospiraceae bacterium
AGATCGTCATAATTATCGAATTCATGATTAAACAGAGCTTCGTAATCACCATAATAAGTAACGGGCATTGTATTTCCTCCTTGAAATTGTATGTCTCATAAGCTGAAAGCATCCCCGGGACTTTTGATCCCGGGATCATATACTTCTGAATTAATATACAGATAATACGAAAAAATGAGCCTGACACAGGTAAAACTGCTATCATCATTCCGGTGGTGATCCGCCGGTAAAGTTCCAATATCTTGCATATATCCATAAGTTTAGGTACAATAACTAGTTGTATGAAAATAAACAGTGAAAAAATAAGCTGTAAGGATGTGGAAAACTTTCTCCAGCCCTATCTCGAGGGAAATCTGGGTTCGGGTGACATGAAACTGCTCCTTACCCATCTCAAGGAATGCAGTGAATGCATGGATGAACTTGAGGTCCGCTTCCTTCTTCATGAAGGGCTCAACAGTCTGGAGGACGGCCGAAACTTTAACCTGAAAGAGGAACTGGAGGAGCGGCTCTACCAGTCTGAACAGCATGTCCTTATGATAGAAAGACTGAAGACCAGCGCAGTGCTGCTGATCTCCGCCCTTCTTGTCCTTGGCGCCGTGCAGCTTATTTTCTCCGTTGTCGGAAAGATATAGGGATTCTCTGCCCCAGGCTAAGTACGGAAAATGAAAAAAATTCTTCTTATAGACGGACACTCCATAGTAAACCGGGCGTTTTACGGTGTTCCGGATCTCACCAATTCTGCCGGAGTTCATACCGGCGCTATTTTCGGCTTTCTTAATATAATATTGAAGATACTGAAGGATGAGGCTCCGGATCATTTTGCCGTGGCCTTTGATACCTCTGCGCCCACCTTCAGGCACGCTTTTTACGAAGCCTATAAGGGCACTAGGAAGCCCATGCCTGAGGAATTAAAGTCTCAGATCCCCCTTATACAGTCACTCCTTAAAGACATGGGGGTTCCTGTTCTTATGAAGGAAGGACTGGAAGCTGACGATATCCTTGGAACAACCGCTGCAAAATGGGAGAAAAAAGGCTATGAGGTCACCATCGTGTCCGGGGACCGGGATCTTCTCCAGCTTGTAACGGAGCACACGAAGCTTCTGCTGCCAAAGACCGTAAAGGGAGAGACCACGGTACATGAATATCATCCGGAGGACGTACTTCGCGAATACAAGGTGAGCCCAAAGGGGATCATAGAGCTTAAGGCACTTATGGGAGACTCCAGCGATAATATCCCCGGAGTTCCGAAGATCGGAGAAAAGACAGCAACGGAGCTGCTTATCCAATATAAGGATATAGATACATTAAAAGAACATATCGAAGATATCGGAAAGAAGAGCATAAGGGAATCTTTACGGGACAATTTTGAACTGGCCCTTCTTTCAAAAAAGCTGGCTACCATTGTAACCGACGGGGATATCGAGCTTGACGAAAAGGAAGCGGAATTAGGAGATCTCTGGACGGATAAAGCCTATGAAACCATAAAGGAGCTGGAATTAAAGAGTTTCTTAAATAAATTCTCCGGAATGGAGGATGAAAAGGCTTCTTATCTGGACAGCTTCAGTGAAGAAACCGATCTTGGCGTTGTGGAAGAGATCTTTTCGGAGATAAAAAAGGCCGGAAAACTAGGCATATCCGTTAATATTGATGAGGATAGCGGGGAAGTCACCGCAGTCGCCGTAAAGACAGAGTCTCGTGCCGCAGTTATCCCCATAAACGGCTTTGTTTCACCGATGTATCTTAAGGCCCATATCTGCTCTTTGCTCGAGACTCATGAAGGACCGGTCTTTTCGGTAAGAACAAAGGAACTGTATAGATCAGTCCTTCCTTCTTTTTCTGAAGGGCTTTTTGATATGGAGGTCATGGAATATCTCCTGGATCCCTTAAGAAGCAGTTATGACATTCCTGAAGATATAAGAGAGGCGGCATTCCTATCCTTTGATAAAGGTGAGGATCGATTGAAGCTTATTGAAGAAAGGGGTATGGATAAGCTTCTTAAAAATATTGAGATGCCTCTGACCCGCTCTCTTGCCCTTATGGAGAAGGAGGGTATCGCCGTAAAGCGAAATGAACTGGAAAACTACAGCCGGAACCTTGGAGAAAAGATTTCCGATCTTGAAAAGAAGATATATGAAGGGGCCGGAGAAGAATTCAATATCAATTCCCCGAAGCAGCTGGGAACCATCCTCTTTGAGAAGATGGGGATAAGCGGGGGAAAAAAGACGAAGACCGGTTATTCCACTTCAGCGGAAGTGCTTGAAAAGCTGTCACCAGAGTATCCCTTTGTCAGGGATATCCTGGAATACAGGACTTACGCAAAATTAAAGGCTACCTATGCGGACGGGCTTCCGCCATTTATCAGGGATGACGGCAGGATCCATTCCACCTTTAACCAGACTGTCACAGCCACAGGAAGGATCAGTTCCCAGGATCCAAACCTTCAGAATATACCAATAAGGACGGCTCCGGGCCGTGAATTCCGAAAGGTCTTTGTTCCGAGAGAGGGCTATTCCTTTATTGACGCGGACTACAGCCAGATAGAGCTCAGGATCTTAGCCTCCCTGTCCGGGGATCAGAAGCTTATTGAGGCCTATAATGAAGGAAAGGACATCCATGCTTCAACCGCATCCCAGGTATTTAACGTACCCCTGGAACAGGTGACTCC
>CADBTX010000009.1 GCA_902797705.1 uncultured Lachnospiraceae bacterium
AAAAACAGCATTCAGGAGGAAGTTATGAGTATCAAAAGAAACCTTATTTTTGCCATCGCAGCCATTTCCGTGCTTTTCGCTGCCGTGTTCATGGGGAGCGGAACAGTGGCCTATGCGGGACATGTGGTCTGCATAGATCCCGGCCACCAGGGACAGGGTGACGGGAGACAGGAGCCCATCGGCCCCGGAGCCTCGGCCACAAAGGCCAGAGTGGCGGGAGGGACCCACGGCACCACTTCCGGCGTCCCCGAGTATCAGCTGACCCTGGCTGTGGGGCAGTTACTTAAGAATGAGCTCACCAACAGGGGTTATACGGTGGTCATGACCCGGGAGAGCAATAATGTCAATATCAGCAACGCCGAGAGAGCACAGCTGGCAAATAACGCCGGGGCTGAGATCTCCGTAAGGCTTCATGCCAACGGTGCGGGAAATGCCGCAGTCAACGGTGCCCTCTGCCTCGCTCCTTCTGCTGCAAACCCGTATGTTGGGGCACTTGCGCCTTCGAGCCAGCTTCTTTCCTCAAAGATCCTGGGAAGCTACTGCGCTGCCACCGGCTTTGCAAATAAGGGAGTCCAGGCTAATGACTCTATGACAGGCATCAACTGGTGCACCATGCCGGTGACCATTATCGAGATGGGCTTCATGACAAATCCCTCCGATGACCTGAAGATGGCAGACCCTGCATTTCAGGCTAAAATGGCCAAGGGCATAGCCGACGGGATAGACCAGTATTTCGCAAAATAGGCGGTTTTTCAAGCCTTATGTTAACCTCCAACAAATCTTTGTTTGCATTTTTGTGCAATTTAAACTCTTCACATTTTGGGTCTTCTCCATTATAGTGTTACTAGATATGGTAGCCGAGAAGAAAACCGGGCACAATATTTAGTGCGGAAGAGCCTGAGGGGGCGTAAATTCAGCACTATTAAAAAAGCCAGGCGTTAAGGCGTCTGGTTTTTCGTTGCCTTTTTGGGAGAGGAAGGCAAAAAAAGCAAGGGAGGGATAATAGTGAACATCATCAAACGTAACGGTAAGGAAGTGGAGTACGACGGCGAGAAGATCGTCGCAGCGGTGGACAAGGCCAATGCCCAGGTGGCAGATAATTTCAAGCTCCTTGAGTCCCAGGTCAGGGTGGTTGAAGAAAAAGTCCGCAGGAAGCTTAAAAGCCTTGATCACCAGGCAGGCGTGGAGGAGATACAGGACTATGTCATCCAGGCCATCCAGGAGGAAGGCGCTTTCAGAGTAGCCACTATCTATACGGTATACCGCTACAAGAGAGAACTGGTCAGAAAGAGCAATACCACAGACGACAAGATCCTCACTCTGGTCGAGTATGAAAATGAGGACGTAAAGGAAGAGAATTCCAATAAGAACCCCATGGTTGTCTCTGTTCAGAGAGACTATGTGGCGGGAGAAGTAAGCCGCGACCTGACAAGCAGGCTCCTTCTTCCTCCCGAAGTGGTGGAAGCCCACAAGCAGGGCATCATCCACTTCCATGACGCGGATTATTTCGTTCAGCATATGTACAACTGCTGTCTCGTAAACCTGGAGGATATGCTGAATAACGGTACCGTTATAAGCGATACCATGATAGAGAAGCCAAAGAGCTTTTCCACAGCCTGCAATATAGCGACCCAGTGCATAGCCCAGATCGCCAGCTCACAGTACGGCGGGCAGAGCATCACGCTTTCGCATCTCGCACCCTTCGTGGATGTGACCAGAAGGAAATTCCGCAGGGAAGTGGCTTCCGAGTTCGAGGCTGCAGGCATCGAGGCCTCTGAGGAAGAGATCAATGCAGTTGCGGAGCGCCGCACAGTGGAAGAGATAAGGCACGGCGTGCAGACCATACAGTATCAGGTCACCACCCTTATGACCACCAACGGTCAGGCGCCCTTCATTACAGTTTATATGTATCTGGATGAGGTTCCCGAGGGACAGACCAGGAACGATCTGGCCATCATCATAGAGGAGATGCTGAAGCAGCGTATCCTCGGCGTTAAGAATGAAAAGGGCGTTTATATCACCCCTGCCTTCCCTAAGCTCATTTACGTGCTGGACGAGGACAATGTGAATGAAGGTTCCAAATACTGGTATCTCACCCGTCTGGCAGCCCAGTGCACAGCAAAGCGCATGGTTCCCGATTACATCTCAGCAAAGAAGATGAGGGAATACAAGGGCGGAGACGTATATCCCTGCATGGGATGCAGAAGCTTCCTTACCCCCGACCGCTTCAGCCCCGAGGGACAGAAGCACAAGTATTACGGCAGGTTCAATCAGGGAGTGGTAACCATCAATCTTGTGGATGTGGCCTGCAGCTCTTCCCGTGATATGGACAAGTTCTGGCAGATACTGGACGAGAGACTTGAACTCTGCCATAAGGCTCTTCGCTGCAGACATGAGAGGCTTTTAGGCACAGTGAGCGACGTGGCTCCCATCCTCTGGCAGTACGGCGCCATCGCCAGACTCAATAAGGGGGAAAAGATCGATAAGCTCCTTTACGGCGGATATTCAACCATCTCCCTTGGCTATGCCGGACTTTACGAGATGTGCAAGTACATGACCGGCAGGTCCCACACGGATCCCGAGGCAAAGCCCTTCGCCCTGAAGGTTATGCAGAGGCTGAATGACAAGTGTGCAGAGTGGAAGGCTGCAGAGAATATTGACTACTCCGTATACGGAACACCTCTGGAGTCCACCACCTACAAGTTCTCCACCTGCCTTCAGAAGAGGTTCGGACGGATCAAGGACGTTACAGATCATAACTATATAACCAACAGCTATCACGTAAGCGTAAGAGAAAAGATAGACGCCTTTACAAAGCTTAAGTTTGAGGCTGACTTCCAGAAGCTCTCCCCCGGCGGAGCCATAAGCTATGTGGAAGTGCCCAATATGACTGACAATATTGACGCAGTGCTTTCCGTCATGAAGTTCATCTATGACAACATCATGTACGCAGAGCTGAATACCAAGAGCGATTACTGCCAGGTATGCGGCTATGACGGAGAGATCAGCATCGTGACGGATACTCACGGCAAGCTTATCTGGGAATGCCCCAACTGCGGAAACCGGGATCAGGCCAAGATGAACGTGGCCAGAAGGACCTGCGGATACATCGGCACGAACTTCTGGAACCAGGGCCGGACCCAGGAGATAAGAGAGCGTGTATTACACTTATAATAAAGCCATATGTGCCCCATGAAACGGGAAAAAGGAACCTCGACACAGGTTCCTTTTTCTTTGCAAAAATGTTATTATGATTAAAAGCGTCAAAATAGTCTTTTGACGTCCAAATCTTGTTATTAGTGAATGGAAATGAACGGATCAAGGGAAGAGATCTTAAGTGCAAGAAACTGGTTCGTGGAGAGGATGGAGTGCTGCTTTATCGCGGCCGACAAAGACCTCCGTTATTTGGATGCCAATGAATCCGCGAAGAAGATCTTTCCGAAACTCAGGGAACTTATGCCGGAGGACAATCTTCCGGAGGAGGTCAGTTCCCTTTTTTCTGACGGCAGGGATACTGCGGAGATAGATGGACGCTCTTTCAGGAAAAGAGTGGATGAGAGATGGGGTGACGAGAGCTACAGCTGCCTCTGTCTTACGGACAGGACCTCTGAGGAAGAACTGGTTCGTGAGCTGGAGGATACGAAAAAGGATGCGGATGCCACCAATATCACAAGGTCCGTATTTCTTTCCAATATGTCCCACGAGATCCGGACTCCCATGAATGCCATTGTGGGCATGTCGGATATTTTGATGAGGGAGGACCTTCCCGCCCATTTAAAAGGCTATCTGAATAACATCAAGGGTTCCGTGGGGACGCTGCTCTCAATAATAAATGACATCCTGGATATCTCAAAGATCGAGGACGGTACCCTGAAGATAATGGAAGAAGAGTATGAACCCATGTCCATACTCGATGATCTGGCCATGATCTTCTTAAACAGGATAGGGAAGAAACCGGTAGAGCTTCTTTACATGATCGATCCGTCCCTTCCTTCAAAGCTCTGCGGAGATGCCAGGCGTATACAGCAGATTATCATCAATATGTTCAACAATGCTGTTGAATATACTGATTCGGGATACATACTCCTGTCCATCGTGGTTGAGGAGCAGGAGGACGATTACTGCACTCTTTCCTTTTCGATCACCGACACCGGACAGGGCATAAGGGAAGAGGACAGGGGAGATCTTTTCAGCCCCCTTCACAAGGCCGGCAGCAGACAGAGAAGTGAGAAAGAGGGACTGGGTCTCGGTCTTTCAATCTGCAAGCAGCTGGTGAGGCTCATGGGCGGAGATATAGGAGTGGAAAGCACCTATGGCAGCGGAAGCCGCTTCTATTTCACCCTTTCCCAGGGAGTGGCCAATGGAGAAGCCGCCGCGGAGCTCCATGATAAAGAGACGAAGAGGAAGATCTATTATCACTTTGAGAATCATTATCTTGAGGAATCCCTGATACGGCTTTCCGGGAAATACGGCGTAAGTACCGTTAAGTATGAGGAGGATACGGAGATATCCGAAGGGGTGGAGAGAAAGTACTTTTTCACCGACTCCCTGAGAAAGATCGATAATTCGAAGTTAGAAGAGCTTAAAAAGGCGGGTGCTGAGATCTGCCTGTTAAATAATCCGATGCTGGAGAGCCTTAAGGGCAACGGCTACCGTGTTATAAACAAGCCGCTCTACAGCCTTAATTTCTGCCAGATCCTGAATGACGATCTATCGGAAAGAGGCAGGTATGAGCTGGACTTCACCGCTCCGGATGTGAAGGTCTTATTTGTTGACGACAATGAGATGAACCTTCAGGTGGCAAAGGGCCTCCTTCAGCCCCTTGAAATGAAGATGGATTTTGCGGTGAACGGCAAGGAAGGCGTGGAGAAGGTGGCCGGAAATGCCTACGACATAGTATTCATGGATCACATGATGCCTGTTATGGACGGCGTTGAGGCCATGGAGCGCATCCGTGTGATACAGGGAGGCCGGTATAAGGACCTTCCGATAATCGCTCTTTCCGCAAATGCAACGGCTGATGCGGAGGTGCTCTTCAGAGAAAAGGGCTTTACGGATTTCATCGCGAAGCCCATAAAGATCCGGGAAATGAGCAGGGTCTTAAGGGAATGGCTTCCGGAGGATAAGATACTGGAGGGAGACCGGGAGAGTCATGGATCCCCGGAGGAAAGCGAAGTGCAGATCCCTTCGGAGATCGAGGGCCTTGACGTTGAAAACGGCATAGCCTACTGCGGTTCTCCTGCCCTTTTCCTTAAGTGCATGGTGATCTTTTATAAGATAATAGACAAGAATACCTCAAAGATCAGGAAATACCTTGAGGATGGCCTGATAAGGGACTATACCATCGAGGTTCACGCTTTGAAAAATTCCGCCAGGATGATCGGGGCCCAGAAGCTTTCGGATGATTTTAAGGAGCTTGAGCAGATGGGCAATAATGAGGATATTGATGGCATCACGAGAAAGACTCCGGAGGTGCTGGATCTGTACCAGAGTTATAAGCAGATCCTGAAACCCTTTGCAAACACGGAGAAGCAGAACTCCTATACCCCCACTCCTGAAGAGGTGGTGGAACAGCTTAAGAAGATCATAGAAGCCATGGATTCCTTTGACATGGACGGAGCGGATGAGGCAATGGGCGTATTAAGGGAGTATGCCCTGCCGAGCGGAATGGATGACAGGATTTTGGAGCTGGATGCACTGGTTTCGGATTTTGCCATGGAAGATGTGATAAAACTTTCCGAAGAACTCATCAACGGGTGTAACACTTATTTTGAGGAGGGAAAGAATTGATGGCTGCTGAAAAGAGCGTACTTATAGTCAGGATAATAGAGGGATATCTGGTGGGTTCTCTGGAGAGGAAACTCGTTGAGAACAAGATAAAGGTGAGAAAAGTAGGGGCCAATGTGGATGAGATCGGCCGTTTCGATGAGGGCATGGACGCCATCATCGTATACGTTGGTAATAACATCCATGAGAAAACAGAGGCTCTGGTATACCTCAAGGACCTGGGTATTGAAAAGGGAGTGCCTATTTTCCTGGTGGAAGGGGACGATGGTCTTTCGGACATCCTCCGGATACTGCCTGAAGCCGCCGTAACCCAGTCCTTCCCCCATCCCGTGGATATCAAGGAAGCCAGCAATGTCATCAATTCATACCTTATACAGAATGACAAGACGGCTCTCCGGAAGATACTTGTGGTGGATGACTCCGGCCCGATGCTCAGAAACCTGAGAGAGTGGCTGGGAGAAAAATATAACGTGATCCCGGCGAATTCCGGCGCCATGGCAATGAAATACATAAGCCGCGACCTGCCGGATCTTATCCTTCTTGATTATGAGATGCCTGTTGTCAACGGAAAGCAGGTTCTTGAAATGATAAGGACTGAGATAGACTTTGCTTCCATTCCGGTCATTTTCCTCACCGGAAAGAATGATAAGCAGAGCGTGGCTTCGGTCATGGGCTTAAAGCCCCAGGGCTATCTCTTAAAGACTCTGCCGCCGAGAGAGATCGTGAAGAGCATAGACGATTTCTTTGCGAAGCTTGAGAATGAGGAGAAGCAGAAGAAGCTTTGGTGAGCCTTTTCCCATGAAAACACGCGTCTTAAAAACCCTTGAATTTAATAAAGTGCTGGAAATGCTGGCGTATCAGGCGTCTTCAGAGGGAGGAAAGGAGCTCTGCAGGGCCCTTGTTCCCCTGGATACATTAGAGGAAGTGGAACACGCCGAGACCGAGACCGCCGATGCCTTTCAGAGGATCGTAAAGAAGGGCTCCCTTTCATTTTCCGGCATACGGGATATCACGAAGTCCGTAAAACACGCTTCCGCCGAAGCGGTGCTTTCCACCACGGAGCTT
>CADBTX010000010.1 GCA_902797705.1 uncultured Lachnospiraceae bacterium
GGAACAGGAACCGTAGGTGACGGAATGTGCAATATCTCTCTCGGCACCAGCGGAACCATTTTTATCTCATCGAGTAAATTCGGAGTTGATCCCAATAATGCGCTCCATTCCTTTGATCATGCCGACGGATCCTTCCACCTTATGGGCTGCATGCTTTCCGCAGCCAGCACCAAGAAGTGGTGGATGGAGGATATCCTTAAGACAAAGGATTATGCAGGGGAAGAGGCAGCGATCAATAAAAACCTCGGTGAGAACCATGTATTCTTCCTTCCCTATCTCATGGGAGAGAGAAGCCCCTGGAACGATCCCAATGCAAGAGGCACATTTACAGGCATTACCCTTGATACCAGCCGTGCTGACATCCTTCAGGCGGTAATGGAGGGCATGGCCTTTGCCACCAGAGATATGTATGAGGTGGCGAAGTCTATAGGAGTTAAGCCTGAAAGGACCAAGATCTGCGGAGGAGGCGGAAAGAGCCCTCTTGAGCGCAGGATGATCGCGAATATCCTGAATATCACCGTGGATGTGCCGGTGTCCGAAGAGGGTCCCGGAATGGGAGGTGCCATGCTTGCAATGGTTGCCTGCGGAGAATACAAGTCCGTGGAAGAGGCGGCAGCAGCCATCGTCAAGGTCAAGGAGACCATAGAGCCCGAGCCCGAGCTTGTAAAGAAGTACGAAGAGAGATATCAGCAGTTTAAGAGCGTCTATCCCGCCCTTAAGCCGGTATTTCCGAAGATAGTATAAGTTAATCAAAAAAGGAGGAATCACAACAATGAACAACATCCCTAAGATCAAGGTAGGTATCGTTGCCGTGTCCAGGGACTGTTTCCCTGCACCCCTTGCGGTAAACAGGAGAAAGGCTCTGGTGGAGGCGTATACAAAGAAGTACAGCGCAGACGATATCTATGAGTGCCCTATAACCATCGTTGAAAGCGAAACCGACATGGTGGATGCTCTGAACGACATTAAGAAGAACGAGTGTAACGCTCTCTGCGTTTATCTTGGAAACTTTGGTCCGGAGATCTCAGAGACCCTTCTGGCAAAGCATTTTGACGGACCCAAGATGTTCTGCGCGGCTGCGGAAGAATCCAAGGGAACCCTTGGCATCACAGGCAGAGGAGATGCTTTCTGCGGTATGCTGAACGCCAGCTATAACCTGGCTCTCCGTAATACCAAGGCCTGGATCCCCGAATATCCCGTTGGAGATGCTGAGGACTGTGCTGACAAGATCCACGAGTTCCTTCCCATCGCCAGAGTTGTTGTTGGTCTTTCAGAGCTGAAGATCATATCCTTCGGTCCCAGACCTGCGAATTTCCTCGCTTGTAACGCTCCCATAAAGCAGCTTTACAATCTGGGTATCGAGATAGAGGAAGAGTCCGAACTGGATCTTTTCGAAGCTTATCAGAAGCATGAGGGTGACAAGAGGATCCCTGATGTTGTTGCGGATATGACAAAGGAGCTTGGAGAAAACAAGATGCTCCCGAAGCTTGCGCAGTATGAGCTTACCCTTCTTGACTGGGTAGAGGAGCATAAGGGATACAGAAAGTATGTGGCACTTACGACCAAGTGCTGGCCTGCATTCCAGGATATGTTCCGCTTCGTGCCCTGCTACGTTAACAGCCGTCTGACAGGAAGAGGAATACCCGTTTCCTGTGAGGTTGATATCTACGGAACACTTTCCGAGTACATAGGTCTGTGCATCACCGGAGAGCCTGTTACCCTTCTGGATATCAATAACTCTGTTCCCAAGGATATGTATGAGGAGAGCATCAAGGGCAAATTCGATTACAGCCACACGGATACCTTTATGGGATTCCACTGCGGAAATACCTGCTCTTCAAAGATACACAATGCACACCTTGATTATCAGAAGATCATGGCCAATACACATCCTGCAGAGTGGTGTGAAGGAACCATTGAGGGAGATATCAATCCCGGAGACATCACCTTCTACCGTCTGCAGTCCACAGCTGACAACGTACTCCGCGCATATGCGGCAGAGGGTGAAGTACTTCCCGTTGCAACACAGTCCTTCGGTGGCATCGGAGTATTTGCCATCAAGGAGATGGGCAGGTTCTACAGATATGAGCTCATCGGAAAGAACTTCCCTCACCACGGTGCTGTTATGTTCGGTCACTACGGCAAGAGCCTCTATGATGCATTAAAGTACATAGGGGTTGATCCTAAGGAGATCGGATATAATCACCCTGCGGGAGTGAGATATGAGGACGAGAATCCTTTCGCATAATACATGGATCAATATACTATAAGCGGAATGAGCTGTGCCGCCTGCCAGGCGAGAGTCGAGAAAGCGGTATCAGGTGTTCCGGGAGTCACGGAATGCTCGGTATCGCTTCTCACCAATTCCATGGGTGTGAGCGGCACGGCAGATGAAAAAGAGATAATAAAGGCTGTGACCCGTGCGGGTTACGGCGCAAAGAAAAGAGGAAAAGAGGGCAGCGGAGATGCTCTGTCCGAAGAGGAGGAAGCCCTTAAGGACAGAGAAAGCCCGGTGCTGAAAAAGAGGCTCATTTCGAGCCTCTTATTCCTCTTTATTTTGATGTATTTTTCCATGGGGCATATGATGCTGAACCTTCCGGTGCCCCCGATCTTTGAGAATCACGTATGTCTCGGGATGCTGGAGATGCTCCTTTCCATCATCATAATGATGATAAACGGAAGATTCTTTATTAACGGTTTTAAGAGTCTTTTTGCTCTTTCTCCAAATATGGATACCCTTGTGGCCCTTGGGAGCAGTGCGGCATTTGCCTACAGTACGGTGGTGCTCTTCATCATGAGCTATGCCATGGGGATGGGTGACAGCGAAGCGGTAATGAAGTATTCCATGGACCTGTACTTTGAGTCTGCGGCCATGATCCCTGCACTTATCACAGTAGGCAAGCTCCTTGAAGCAATAAGCAAGGGAAGGACCACGGATGCCCTGAAGGATCTTATCAGGTTAAGGCCAAAGACTGCCAGGGTAATGATAGACGGAGAAGAGAGGGAGATACCTGCGTCGGAACTGAGCCCCGGAGACCTGTTCTTTGTTAAGCCGGGAGACAGCATTCCTGTGGATGCTGTCGTTACAGGGGGCGTAAGTGCTGTTGACGAAGCCCTTCTTACGGGAGAGAGCATTCCCGTTGACAAGGCTGAAGGAGACAGGGTCTCCCAGGCCACCATCAACAGATCGGGAGTGCTGTACTTAAAAGCCGAGAAGACCGGAAATGATTCGGCGCTTTCTGAGATCATAAGGATGGTGAGTGACGCTGCCGCCACCAAGGCTCCAATAGCCAGGATAGCGGACAGGGTTTCCGCTGTATTTGTGCCGGGAGTGATAGCAATAGCCCTTATAGTGCTTGTGATCTGGCTCCTTTTGGGACAGAGCTTTACCTTTGCGCTGGCCCGCGCCATTTCGGTGCTGGTGATAAGCTGTCCCTGCGCCCTTGGACTGGCAACGCCTGTAGCCATCATGGCAGGGTCCGGAGTGGGGGCTAGAAACGGAATATTATTCAAGAACGCAGCCGGTCTTGAAATGGCCGGAAGGATAGAGATAGTGGCTCTTGATAAGACCGGCACCATAACAGAGGGAAAGCCGGTGGTGGATCAGGTCATCACCGCTGAAGGGGTGGAAGAGGAGGATCTTATCTTCCTTGCTGCATCTCTTGAAAGAAACAGCGAGCACCCTCTTTCCGTTGCCATAATGGAATATGCAGAGAAAAAGGGGATAAAGCCCGGTGAGGTTGAGGATTTCAGGATATTCCCCGGAAACGGCCTTAGTGCAGTATATAAGGGACAGAGCTTATTTGGAGGTAATCCCTCCTTCGTCAGGGAACACTCAGAGGAGGATAAAAAGCTTTTCTCTGAAGCGGAGCGGCTGTCGGAAGAGGGAAGGACACCCCTGTTCTTCGGGAGGGACAGGTCCCTTATCGGCATGATCGCAGTATCTGATGTGATA
>CADBTX010000011.1 GCA_902797705.1 uncultured Lachnospiraceae bacterium
CTGTGATATCGAGAATACCAAGAACATGATCGCTGGAAAGCAGTCAATGTCAGTATTCAAGGATACACGTACTCTTGCAAGCCAGGTTGTTAAGATGGTTGGCCAGATCCTTACAGGTGCAGAAGTTGATGTTAACGATACAGAGACATACAACAACAACGTTATCACTGTTCCTTCATTCCTTTGCGAGCCTGTATTCGCAGATGTAAACAACTATAAGGAGCTTCTTATCGATTCTGGTTACTACACAGAGGATCAGCTTAAGTAATTAAGGATTTCTCAAATTTAAGCAGTATCGGATCTGGGGCGGGCTTTGCCCGCCCCAGATTTAGTATCAAGACTAGAGAGAGGAGTGAGAGCGCTTTGGCAAAAGAACTGCTGAGAATGGATCATATCACAAAGACCTTCCCCGGAGTAAAGGCTCTGGATAACGTGAACCTTTCGGTTGAGGAGGGCGAGATCCACGCCCTGGTCGGGGAGAACGGAGCCGGAAAGTCCACATTGATGAATGTCTTAAGCGGCATTTATCCATATGGGACCTATGAAGGTGACATCATTTATAACGGTGAGGTATGTAAGTTCCAGAATATTAAAGATTCTGAAGGAAAAGGGATCGTTATAATCCACCAGGAACTTGCTCTTGTACCTCAGATGTCCATAGGCGAAAACATGTTCCTCGGAAATGAAAGAGGAAAAAAGAATGCAATAAACTGGAACGAGACATACGGAGAGGCTGATAAATACCTTAAGATGGTTGGTCTGTCCGAGTCTTCAAGGGTTCTTATAAAGGATATAGGAACAGGTAAGCAGCAGCTGGTGGAGATAGCAAAAGCTCTTGCCAAGCATGCGAAGCTCCTTATCCTGGACGAGCCCACATCATCCCTTAATGAAACAGATTCGAGAGCGCTTCTTGACCTGATGCTTGAATTCAAGAAGCAGGGAATGACGATGATAATCATCACCCATAAGCTCAATGAGGTTGTGTATGTTTCCGATAAGATCACAGTCATCCGTGACGGATCAACAGTGGAAACCCTTGACTGCCACAACATGGAGATCGATGAGGACAGGATCATCCGTGGAATGGTAGGACGAGAGATCACCAACCGTTTCCCCAAGAGGGAGCATATTGAGAAGGGTGAGATCAATATGGAGGTGGATAACTGGACAGTACACCATCCCCTGTATACAGAAAGAAAGGTTGTGGATAACGTAAACCTCAACGTTCGAAAGGGAGAGGTTGTAGGTATCTACGGACTTATGGGAGCAGGACGTACCGAGCTTGCAATGAGCATTTTCGGAAAATCCTACGGCTCAGGCATATCCGGCACATTGAAGATAAACGGCAAGGTTGTGGATCTTAAGAATCCCAGAGCTGCCATCGATGCGAAGATTGCCTACGTAACTGAAGACAGAAAAGGCAACGGACTTGTTCTTTCCAATACCATCAAGGTTAACACCTCCCTCGCCAACATGAACGGAGTCAGCGAAAAAGGTGTCATCGACAAGGATAAGGAATATCAGGTTGCCGTTGAATATAAAGACAAGCTCAATACAAAGACCCCTTCGGTGGAGCAGAATGTTGGAAACCTTTCCGGAGGAAACCAGCAGAAGGTGCTTTTAGCCAAATGGATGTGTACAGACCCCGACATTCTCATCCTGGATGAGCCCACCAGAGGTATCGACGTCGGTGCGAAATACGAGATCTACTGCATCATCAATGATCTTGTAAGAGAAGGAAAATCAGTTATCATGATCTCCTCCGAGCTTCCCGAGGTTCTTGGTATGAGCGACAGGATATACATTATGAACGAAGGAAAGTTTGTGGGAGAACTCAATGCTGAGGAGGCATCCCAGGAGCTTATCATGTCCAGCATATTACAGTCGGGGAAGGGGTGACATACATGAGTGTAAATTTCAAAGCTATATTAAAAAAATATACGATGGTGTTAGCCCTTATAGCGGTTATCATCTTCTTCCAGGTAACTACGGGAGGAAAGATGCTCCTCCCTCAGAACATGAATAACCTTATTTCCCAGAACGCCTACGTGTTCGTTCTTGCTGCAGGTATGCTGCTCTGCATCCTGACAGGCGGTAACATCGACCTTGCGGTTGGTTCCGTTGTCTGCTTTGTGGGCGGTATCGGTGCAGTCATGATGGACAAGGATATTCCCGCGATACTGGCGGTCATCGTCATGCTGGTGGGAGGCATCCTGGTAGGTGCGTGGCAGGGATTCTGGATCGCCTATGTAAAGGTTCCGCCCTTCATTGCGACCCTTGCCGGAATGTACGCCTTCAGAGGACTGTCAAACGTAGTACTCCAGGGTTATTCCGTTGGTATCGACAACGCAGGCTTCCTGTACATCTTTGGCGGCGGTGCTGATTGTTATATCCCGGATCTCTTTGGAAACGGCGCCTTCAATATGACCTGCCTTCTGGTGGGCATACTGCTTGTAGTGATCTACGCTGCACTGGTGTTCAAGAGAAGGATGAGCGCAAAGGCCGCGGGCTACAGCGTAGGACCCCTTGCCTCGGATATTATTAAGCTCATAATAATCGGCGTGGTTGTGATCTGGTTCTTCTTCATGCTTTCACAGTATAAGGGAATCCCCACATCACTGATCTGGATAGGCGTTGTACTTCTTGTATATGCATATATCACCACCAATACCACCATGGGACGTTATCTCTACGCCGTGGGCGGTAATGAAAAGGCAACAACCCTTTCGGGTATCGATTCCAGGAAGGTATACTTCTTCGCATATGTGAACATGGGACTGATGGCCGGACTTGCCGGGATCCTTACAGTGGCCAGAGCGACACATGCTGAGCCTACCTTCGGAGCCGGATACGAAATGGACGCCATCGCAGCCTGCTTCATCGGCGGAGCCAGTGCTTACGGCGGTGAAGGAAATGTCTTCGGTATCGTTATCGGTGCTCTTCTCATGGGTGTCATCAACATGGGTATGAGTATCATGGGCGTGGAAGCCAATTATCAGAAGGTTGTAAAAGGTATAGTCGTTCTTGTAGCCATTGTATTTGACGTCATGTCAAGCAAGAAGAAGAATTAAGGGAGGAGGAGTCATGGCTAATAATAATATTTCAAGTATATTAAAGAAAAACGCGATGCTTATAGTCCTTGTCCTGTTATTCATCTTTTTCACAGTGATGACAGGCGGCAAGATGTTTGAGGCTATGAACTTTAATGCGCTGATCACACAGAATGCGTATGTGTTCGTTCTTGCAGCAGGTATGCTGATGTGTATGCTGACAGGCGGTAACATCGATCTGTCCTGCGGTTCATTCGTTTGTTTCCTCGGTGCTCTGGGCGGAATACTCATGACCGTGAAGCAGTTTAGCCCGGCGGTTTCCATAGTGATCATGCTCCTTATCGGAGTGGTTTACGGATGTGTTCTGGGCTTCCTCATTGCCTATGTGGATGTTCCCCCCTGGATCGCAACCCTTGCCGGATACCTCGCTTTCAGAGGATGGGGCACGGCACTCCTTAGCGCCAACAGTACAACAGGAAGTATCTCACTTGCAGCAAAGAAGGATTTCCTTGCTATCTTTTCCGGAAAGCTCTTCTCGACCCCTATGGGCCAGCTGAACATGATATGTATGGCCTTTGGAATCATAGCCTGCGTCATCGTGGTTGCCACATCCTTTATGAGCAGAGCCAATAAGGTGAAGAAGGGATACGAAGCGGAGTCCATGAGCTCACTTTTGATAAAGTGCGTCCTTGCCTGCGCAGCAATAATCCTCTTTACTTACAAGCTTGCTCTTGCCGGAGGAATCCCCACCGTGCTTATCTGGGTGGTTGTAGTGGTTCTTATCTACAATTTCATCACAGCCAACACCACCATGGGACGTTATTTCTACACCATCGGCGGAAACAAGGAGGCTACAAGGCTTTCGGGTGTTGACACAAGGAAGATCATGTTCCTTGCCTACCTGAACATGGCAGTACTTACAGCCATCACCACCTTCATTGTTACAGCCAGATTCCAGGCGGCTAATTCACAGGCCGGAACCTACTACGAGATGGACGCCATCGCAGCCTGCGTTGTGGGCGGTGTATCCGCATACGGCGGATCCGGTAACATCTTCGGAATGGTCATCGGTGCTACACTTATCGGTGTTATCAACCTGGGAATGTCCCTTATGGGAGTTGATGCCAACTGGCAGAGAGTTGTAAAAGGACTGGTTCTTTTGGCAGCCGTAGTATTTGATATCCTGGCTGATAAGAAGAACGCAACAAAATAATAGATCATTTTTCGAGTCTGCATGCCGCATCAATATCTGTCGGATATTCTGCGTCCGTGCAGACTCGTTGATTTTTGTTCAAAATACTATGACTTCTTGCGGATGAAATCGGAAATTATCCGCAAGAATCCGGCTTCGCCGGACACGCCGGTCAGCAAGCTGACCGCCTGGTCAATTACGACTATTGTTTTCTGATGAAAATCAATAATCTATATGATATATTAAAAGGAGGAAGATATGCTTTATATTGGTATTGATCTCGGAACCTCATCCGTAAAGCTTCTTTTGACGGATGAAAAGGGTGATATCAAGAAATCCGTTTCAAAGGATTATCCCCTTATGTTTCCTCATCCCGGCTGGTCGGAACAGGATCCGGAAGAGTGGTTTGATAAGACCATGGAGGCTTTGAAGGAGATCCTGGAAGGGATAAACAGGGATGATGTAAAGGGCATAAGCTTTGGGGGACAGATGCACGGTCTTGTTGCGCTGGATGAAAATGACAGCGTGATCCGTCCCGCCATTCTCTGGAACGACAACAGGACCACGGAAGAGGTTGACTATCTGAATGAAAAGATCGGAAAGGATAAGCTTTCCGAATATACTGCCAATATAGCCTTTGCCGGATTCACTGCTCCGAAGATACTCTGGATGCAGAAGAACGAGCCTGAGAACTTCA
>CADBTX010000012.1 GCA_902797705.1 uncultured Lachnospiraceae bacterium
CAATGTTCAACAATCAATTGTCAACTATGGAGATCGGTGAGCTGATCGGACTGGGACTTGAAACAATGATAGTAAGCTTTGCAATGAAGATCATGAGCGTTCTGATCACGGTAATACTATACGGCAGGATGATAGAGGTGTACTGTTATATATCAATAGCGCCCATACCCTTTGCAACTCTTGGAAACAGGGACTGGTCAAATGTGGGATCAAACTACATAAAAGGTGTGGCTGCCCTGGCAGTTCAGGGATTTTTCATAATGATCTGTGTGGGGATATACGCTGTTCTGGTATCCGGGATAACCGTGGCGGCAAACCTGCATTCAGCGCTCTGGTCGGTGATGGCATATACGGTGATCTTATGCTTCAGCCTGTTTAAGACCGGAAGCCTGGCTAAGTCCTGCCTGGGAGCGCATTAAAGAAAGGAATAGAAATGGCGATAGGAGTAGATGTGCCGAAGAATCTTTCGGGGATAAAAACGAAGGTGGCACTGAATTTAACAAAACGGCAGCTCATATGCTTTGGCACGGCTGCATTATTAGGTGTCCCGTTGTACCTTGCGGCAAAAGACACGGTGGGGACAGATATTGCCGCATTATTAATGATGGCGGTAATGGTACCACTGTTTCTTCTTGCGATGTATGAGAAAAACGGGATGCCGGCAGAAAAAATACTGATGCTTATAATTCGGCAGAAATACATCCTTCCGGGGATACGGAGATATAAGTCGGAAAACCTGTATAAGAAACTGGAAGACCAGGAAAAACTGAGAAAGGAGGTGGAGCGGCTTGAAGCTAAAGCTGGAAAAAGCAAAGGACCCTTCAGACAAAAAAGTCATAAGAAAGAATAACGGGAACAGATCAAAGCCGGGGAATGTTAAGAAGACAGGAACCGGCTTTTCTTTTTTAAAATATTTTACCGGACTGACCCTAAAGGAGTGGTGGCAGCTAAGGAATCTGAAAAAGAAATTGAAAAATGGAGGGGAAGACAGCAGGATACCTGATTCTACGCAGAAAACCATCACTTTTGAAAAGATGTTCCGGGACGGGATCTGCAAAGTCCGTAGTGGATATTACACTAAGATGGTGGGCTTCGATGACCTGAATTATGTCCTGAAGGATGAGGAAGAGCAGGCGGATATACTGGGATTATACTCTCAGTTCATAAACTATTTCGAGCCCGGGATCCACTTCCAGCTCTTCCTTTTCAACCGGCAGGTGGGAGAGGAAACCCTGATAAAAAGATTTGAGATAGCCATGCAGGGAAACGAGCATGACATCATAAGGAAAGAGTATTCGGGGATAGAAAAGAAGCTCTGCGCAAAGGGAAATAACGGCGTGGTAAAGGGTAAATACGTTGTTTTCGGCATAGAAGCGAAGAACTATAAGGAAGCCAGGGCAAAACTCAATATCGTGGAAAGGGATGTGATACAGAACCTGGGGAGTGTTGGAACAGTGGCGAGCCCGGTGAACGGGAGGGATAGGCTGAAGCTCCTTCATGAATTCTTCCATCAGGACAGTATGGAACCCTTCCGCTTTTCATTTGAGGAGATCGCAGAGTCCGGAAAGTCAGTTAAGGACTACATAGCACCTTCCGGTTTTGACTTCCGTTTTCCTTCAAGGCTTAAATGCGGGACAATGTTTGGAAGCATCCATTACCTGGATATCATAGCACCGAAGATGAATGATGAACTGTTAAAACGGCTCCTGGATATAGATTCCAATATAACGGTGTCTCTTCATATGCAGACCATGGATCCGGTAAAAGCAGTAAAGAAGCTTAAAAATACCCTCTCCAATATCCAGAAGATGAAGATAGAAGAGCAGAAAAAGGCAGTGCGGTCAGGGTATGATATGGACATCCTACCAACGGATATCGTCACATATGAAAAAGATACCATGGAGCTCTTAAATGACCTGAACAGCAGTAACCAGAAGCTCGTCCGTACTACCTTCCTCATGGGATGTTTCGGACGGACAAAGAAGGAAATGGAGACACTGACCCAGAGGGTGTCCGGAATAATACAACAAGCCAACTGCAACCTGCGGTGCCTCCAGTACCAGCAGGAACAGGGCATAAACGCTGTTGCTCCCATAGGGATAAATGAAACCGGGATAGAAAGAGTCCTGACCACAAAGAGCAGTGCGATCTTCATTCCCTTTAATACCCAGGAGCTCTTTATGGAAGGGCAGGCACTGTATTACGGTCTTAATGCCCTCAGTAATAACATGATCCTTGCAGACCGGAAGCAGCTCCGGACCCCGAATGGCGTGGTTCTTGGAACCCCGGGAAGCGGCAAATCCTTCTCTGCAAAGAGGGAGATACTGGGTGCATACCTTGTTACAAAGGATGATATCCTCATATGTGATCCGGAGGGCGAGTACTTTCCTGTTGTCCGGGAGCTTGGCGGTGAAGTGATAAAGCTTGCCACCAATTCAAAGGATTACTTAAATCCAATGGACATCCAGCTGTCCCATAAAAACGACAGGGAAGCCTTAAGGCTGAAAGCAGATTTCATAATAACCCTCTGCGATATGATCGCCGGGGATGGCAAGGGACTCACCAATGATGAAAAGGGAATAATAGACCGCTGTATCGAGGGGATCTACAGGGATTATTTTAAGAATCCAACACCTGAGCGGATGCCGATACTGGAAGACCTTTATAACGCCTTGATCTCATATGAACCAAAGGACGTAAAGGATCCTGCCCTTGCAATGGACGCAAAGACAAAGGCTACGAGGATAGCCCAGAGCCTTGTCCTCTACGTATACGGCAGCCAGAACTACTTTAACCACCGCACAAACGTGGACTCCGATAACAGGATCATATGTTTTGACATCCGCGATCTCGGAAACCAGCTGAAGGACCTGGGGATGCTGATCGCCCAGGATGCGGTCTGGAACAGGGTATCAAAGAACAGGGAGCGGAAGATTGCCACAAGATACTATGTGGATGAATTTCATCTTTTATTACGTGATAAACAGACAGCACAGTACATGGTCGAGATGTGGAAGCGCTTCAGAAAATGGGGCGGGATCCCTACGGGCCTTACCCAGAACGTGGGAGACTTCCTGTTATCACCGCAGATCGAGGGGATCCTTGGCAACTCAGACTTTGTGTATTTATTGAACCAGAATGCAAAAGATCAAGAGATCTTGGCAGATAAGCTGGGACTCTCGGATAAGC
>CADBTX010000013.1 GCA_902797705.1 uncultured Lachnospiraceae bacterium
ATCGCTGACAGGACGGGAATAACCACCATGACTGCCGAGGATCCCATGACTGCAGTGGCAGTGGGAACAGGGAGATATGTGGAATTCCTGGCGGGATACCGCGAAGGCCTGTAAGGCGGGAAAGCACAAAGGCCCGTAATACGGGGAAAAGCAAAAGCCCGTAGGGCGGAAGCAAAAAGACCCGCGTGCCCGGAGAAAGGAAGAAAATTGGTTAAAGGCTTATATACCGCATATACGGGAATGATAAATGAACAGAACCGTATGGATACCCTGGCAAATAACCTTGCCAATGTGAACACCACGGGATTTAAGAAGGAGGGCGCCACGAGCCAGGCCTTCGGAGATATCCTTAAGTATGAGATAAAGGACAAGTCGGAGTATTACCTTACGAAGCGTATGGGAGCCACAAATCCCGGTGTAAGGATCGGCGAGAATTATACCGACTGGTCGGAGGGGGCTCTTCACGAGACGGACAATACCTTTGATCTCGCTTTAAGCGGCCCCGGATTTTTCCAGATACAGTTTACGGATAAGGAGGGAGTGACCTCCACCAAATATACCAGGGACGGCGCGTTTACCCTGAACCAGCTGGGTGAACTGGTGACCAAGGACGGAGACTTTGTCCTCAGCGATACCGGAGCCCATATAATTCTGGATCCCACAAAGATGGCCGGAATAAATACGGCTGGACAGATATATCAGGATGATGCTCTGGTGGCCACCATAGGAGTCACGGACTTCGCGGATTATGACTATCTGGAGCACTACGGCGAGAATCTGTGGCAGACGGTTGAGGGAGCCACGGAGCAGCCTGCAAATACCAATATCCTTTCGGGATATCTGGAGCAGTCCAATGTAAACACGGTGGAAGAGATGGTAAATATGATCGCCATCCAGAGACAGTATGAATCCAATCAGAGGGTCATAACCACCATTGACAATACATTGCAGATAGCGGCTAACGATCTGGGAAGACCCGGATGATCCACGTGATATAGGGTTTTCTTGGAAGTAATCAACAGGAGGTAATGTATGGTACGTTCTCTTTGGTCGGCAGCGACAGGAATGATGGCACAACAGAATAATGTGGATACCATAGCCAATAACCTGGCTAACGTTAATACCACAGGATATAAGATGGAGGTGAATGAGTTTAAATCACTTCTCTATCAGACCATACAGACCAGGACCACCACCGCCAACGGCGTGAATAAGCCCATAGGAGCCCAGGTGGGACTGGGCGTCAGAAACGCCTCCATCACTTCCGAATTCGGACAGGGATCCCTTCTGGAATCTGAGAATCCCACTGCGGTGGCTCTCAGCAATACCCAGGGAACGGGATTCTTCGGCATACAGGGAGATGACGGAAATACCTATTACACCAGGAACGGAGACTTCGTCTTTGCCCTGAATGAGAATAACAGCCTGTCCCTTACAACCTCCAGCGGTCTCAGGGTCTTAAATACCAACGGAGCACCCATCACCGTTTCGGGAGATCACATTGCGGACAAGATAAAGATAGATACTGACGGGACACTTATGTATCCCGATGCTGACGGAAATCTGGAGTCCTTAAATATGACCATAGGAGTCTGGCAGTTCCAGAATCCCAAAGGACTTGATAAGATCGGCGACAGTCTCTATTCCGTTACGGCGGCATCGGGCCTTGCCATGAATGAGGCCACGAACGCAAATGTTACCAAGTCGGATATAGTCCAGGGTTATCTGGAGGGATCAAATGTTCAGATAGCCGAAGAGATGGTCAATCTTATCATCGCCCAGAGGGCTTACGAATCCAATTCAAAAGTCATCACCACCACGGATGACATGATGCAGCTCGCTAACCAGCTGAAGAGCTGATTCTTGTAATGAAAAGTTTTCGAAGAAAACTTTTCATTACGTAGGCCGCCCGGCGCGAAGCGCATTTGGATCGGGCGGCTCTCCCGTTAACAGGAGGCTAGTTGAGATATGGATATAACTTCATTAGGTACGGATTATGCTTCCGAGCTGGCGGCTAATACCCTGAAAAATGCACAGAGCAATGAACTGCAGAAAAAGGATCTCTCCAATGCTTCCGATGAGGAGCTGATGGATGCCTGTAAGCAGTTTGAAGAATATTTTGTTGAACAGATCTTTAAGAACGCCCTGAAGAGCACCACTCTTCTTTCCGGCGATGACAGTACCTCCACATATATGAGCACCATGAAGGATTACTACAGAGATGAGTATTCCAAGGAAATGGCTAAGGAGGCTTCTAAGACGGGGCAGATCGGACTGGCACAGGAGCTTTTCGATCAGATGAAGAAGACCCAGGGAGTTACCATAGAAGAAGCCCTGCAGAAGAAAATGGAAAAGGAAGCAGCGGAAAAAAGCACGTCTTGATTACAGTTAAAGGCTATTTGGGCCGGATCAGGTACAGAAACCCGGATAATGGATATACAGTTGCGAACCTTTCGACCGACGAGGGAGATATCACCCTCGTTGGTCTTTTTGGCATGGCTGAGGAAGGGGATCCCGTAAGCGCCGAAGGTGATTTTATCTATCACAGGGAATACGGAGAGCAGTTTGAGGCCGTAAACGTCATCATTCACGAGCCGGGAACAAAGGAGGAGATACTCCGTTATCTTTCTTCCGGGGTTGTGAAGGGTATAGGCCCCGCACTGGCGGAAAGGATAGTGAAAAAATTCGGCTCCGGGACCTTTGACATCATGAGCCGTGAACCGGAAAGGCTGGCTGAGGTAAAGGGCATATCCATAAAAAAGGCCTGGGACATCTCGGCGAGCTTTGAGGAAAAGGCGGGACTTAGGAGAGCCGTCATGTTCCTTCAGAAATACGGCATCAGCAACAATCTTTCCCTTAAGATATACGACAGATACAAGGAGGCGGTTTACGAGGTGGTGGAGGAAAATCCCTACCGCCTTTCCGAGGATATTGCCGGAGTCGGGTTCAAGACCGCGGACGAGATCGCGGAAAGAGTGGGGATAGAGAGACATTCCCCTTACAGAAAGAGAGCAGCCCTGCTCTATGTCCTTACTTTGGCGCTGGGAGAGGGAAGCACATACCTTCCGGAGGAGCTCCTCATAAGGGAAACGGCTGAGATCGCGGGACTGTCGCCTGAGGAGGCCGGGGCTGAGATCCCGGGCTTAAGGGAAGACAGAAAGATAGAGATAAAGCTCCGGGGAGAAGAAAAAAGAGTATATCTGTCTGGTTACTACCAGATGGAAAAGCAGTGTGCCCTGCTGCTTAAGGAACTGGATATCAGATATGATACGGACAGGGAGGCGCTTACCGGGGATATCAGGACCATAGAGGAAAGAAATTCCATCGAACTGGATCCGGAGCAGAGGGAAGCGGTGTTCTCTGCAGTGGAAAACGGCTTGTTTCTCATGACAGGAGGGCCGGGGACGGGAAAGACCACCACCATAAAGGTGCTGCTTGATTATTTTCTGTCCAAGGGAATGGATGTGAGCCTGACAGCTCCCACCGGACGGGCTTCCAGAAGACTTTCAGAAGCCGCGGGGATGGAGGCCAGGACCATACACAGATTGCTGGAGGTCTCCGGTGGCCCCCAGGGGACGGATAACGACATGGGCTTCAGGGGCTTTGGACGGAACAGGGACAATCCTCTGGAAACAGATGTGGTGATAGTGGATGAGATGTCTATGGTTGACATAAGTCTGTTCCGGGCTCTGCTCCTGGCTCTGGAAGCCGGGACCAGACTTATCATGGTAGGGGATGAAAACCAGCTTCCCAGCGTGGGACCCGGCTGTGTTCTCAAGGATATCCTATTTGCAAAGCGCTACAGGAGCATACGCTTAAGCAGGATATTCAGGCAGGCGGAGGAGAGCGATATCGTGATGAACGCTCACGCCCTGCTTAAGGGTACGAAGATGAAACTGGACAATAAGAGCAGGGACTTCTTTTTCCTTGACCGGAGTGACCTCCGGGAAATAACAGAGGGCGTGATCTACCTGGTCACAAGGAAGCTGCCGCCTTATGTGGGTACGGATCCGAGGGAGATACAGGTGCTGACCCCCATGAGGAAAGGCCCTCTCGGGGTAGAAAACCTGAATAATGTGCTGCAGAACGCCATCAATCCCCCCAATCCCGGGAAGGATGAGATCAACAGGGGGGAATACGTATTCCGTACCGGCGACAGGGTGATGCAGAACAGGAATAATTACCAGATAAGCTGGTTCTCTGAGATCCGGGGAAGCAGTCTTAGAAAGAGCGGCACAGGGGTATTTAACGGGGATATGGGGGTTATAGAGACCATATATCCCGGCGACAGGTCCCTGGACGTCAGATTTGAGGACGGCAGAAGGGTGCATTACAGCGGAAAGGATCTGAATGATCTGGAACTTAGCTACGCCATAACCATCCATAAATCCCAGGGGAGTGAATACCCGGCGGTGGTGATGCCCATACTTTCGGGGCCGGATATCCTTATGAGCAGGAATCTGCTCTATACAGGCATCACAAGGGCGAAAAAGTGTGTTGTCATCATTGGCAGCGGGAAAATGGTGGAAAGAATGGCTGCCAATACCCATGAGCAGGAGAGATATACGGGACTGGATCTGGAAATACTGAGGTATGATGAAAATAACTAATGTTATTTTAGATATGGTCTTCCCGAGACACTGCCCCGTCTGCGATGAGATCCTGCCCTTCGGGGGAAAGCTTATCTGCGATGAATGCAGGAAGAAAACGATTTTTGTATCCGAACCCAGATGTCGGAAATGCGGAAGGGCGCTTAGCAGCGACAGGAAGGAATACTGCAGGGACTGCGAAGAGATCAGACATCCCTTTGACAGAGCGGTGTCTGTTTTTATCTATAACGACGCCATGAGAGAAGCGGTATTCCGCTTTAAGTACGGGGGCAGGCGGGAGTATGCGGATTTTTTCGCAGAGAGTATATACCGGTATCTTGGAAGAGAGATAAGATCATTTAAGGCGGAGGCACTGATCCCTGTCCCTATCCACAGGGACAGGCTTAAAAAAAGAGGTTTTAATCAGGCGGAGCTGATAGCAGACCGCCTTAGTGCCCTCTCAGGCATACCGGTGCTCAAGGATCTGGTGGTGAGAGTCAGGGCCACAAGGGCGCAAAAGGGCCTGAGCCGTGAGGAACGTCGGAAAAATTTGAAAAAGGCTTTCAAGTTGACCGGAAATGATGTAAAATTGACTGGAGTTATCATAATAGACGACATATACACCACCGGCAGCACTGTGGATGAAATGGCGCTGCTGCTCAAACGCGCAGGGGTTTCGTGGGTGTATGTGGTCACGGTGTGCTCCGGCACCCCGGTGTGAGAACTCTTAGGATCCGCATTTATGCGTGATGGATATGAGGAAAAGGAGATACTACTGGTTATGGATGTACGGAATTGTAAAAAGTGCGGTAAGTTGTTCAACTATGTTGCCGGCCCCGGGATATGCCCGGCCTGTCTGGAAAAATCTGAAGAGGATTTCCAGAAGGTAAAGGAGTATATTGAACAGCATCCCGGAGTTACAGTGGCTACTACTGCTGAAGAGTGTGAGGTGGAAGTGGGTCAGATCAGGCAGTGGCTGAGAGAGGAGAGACTTACTTTCTCATCAACTGAAGGATCAGATCTTGTCTGCGAAAAGTGCGGTGCCCCGATCCTTTCCGGAAGATTCTGCGATAAGTGTAAGCTTGAGGTTTCCAGAGGACTGAGCGATGCCATAAAGAAGCCGGATGCCCCTCAGCCTGTTAAGAAGAGCGAGCCCGGCGGGAATAAGATGAGATTCCTGGGAGGCAGGTAACGGTTACCAATGGTTGATGAAGAACGCCTGAAGCTGATGACGCGGATGGCTTCATTTGAAGAAAATGAAGGAAAGAAAGCCATACCCGTATGTGACTTCTTCAGAAGTGACTACGTCGGTATACATGTGCTCCTGTCCGCAGTATACTGCACTGCCGCCTTTGCCATAATCGTGGGGGTGGATCTGTTCTGCGGAATGGAGACACTGCTTTCCGAGTTTTATAAGACAGATTTCGTTTCCTTTGGACACGAGATCCTGCAGAAGTACATCGTCCTGCTGGTGGTGTATGTCCTTCTGTCTTTTGTGGTGTATTCATACAGATATACAAAGGCACGGAAGAGTACAAGGACCTATCAGAAGGCCCTGAAACGCCTCAGCATGATGTATGAGAAAAAGAAATGACCGAGCTACTATTAATCAGGGAGAGACTGAAGGAGTTGTACGGGAGGTTTGATATCTATATCATCCCCTTTCTCCGGTTTCTTCTGGCAATAACAACATACACGATGATAAACCGGAATATCGGTTTTATGGATAAGCTGGACAGTGCAGCTCTTGTTTTCGGAACTTCTCTTGTAAATGCCTTTCTGCCTGTGAATGCCATAGTCCTTTTCGCAGGTATCTTTGTGGTTCTGCATTTATACAGGCTTTCCCTAATATGTGCGGGAGTGATACTGATACTTTTCGTGCTTTTATTTCTGCTGTATTTCCACTTCGCGCCGAGGGACGGGATCGCGGTTCTTCTGACGCCTCTTCTCTGCGCTCTGGGAATGCCCTATATCCTGCCCCTTGTATTCGGGCTCATCGGCACCATATTTTCCCCCATACCCATCGTATGCGGTGTGGTGGTCTATTATTCGCTGCTCTATGTAAAGACCAACGGACCCTCCCTTCAGGACATGGATATAGAGGCTCTTTCAAAGGAATTGAAATCGCTGGTGGACGGTATCATGGGAAACCAGACAATGAGAGTGATGATGCTGGCTCTGGGACTGTCCTGCCTTGTGGTTTATCTCCTGCATAAGATCTCAATAAAATACAGCTGGACCATAGCGGTCATAGCAGGGGGCATCGTTGAACTTGTAGCCATGCTCTACGGGAAGCTTCACTACGATCTGGATCTTTCCTCTGCGGGTCTTTTCCTCGGAATACTTCTGTCAATGTTGCTGGCAGTCATCATACAGTTCTTTATACTATCGGTGGACTATGTCAGAACGGAATTTCTGCAGTTTGAAGATGATGAATATTATTATTATGTAAAAGCTGTTCCGAAACTGTCGGTTTCTATCCCGGAAAAGAGGGTGAAAAAGATCTCGGGGCAGGGAGAGCGCAGAAAGACTGAAGAATGACCGGACAAGTTCCATCCCTTGTGGATTTCATCCAAAAATACATATCCTTTGATTCCATCCCCATGATGGTGGGCACGGACTTTATAGAGATCCTTATCATAACCTTCCTGATATACGAGCTTATGGTATGGATCAAGAATACCAAGGCCTGGTCACTGCTCCGGGGCATGGTCATCATCGGGGTTTTTATCACCCTTGCCTATATCTTCCAGATGAATACCATAATCTGGATAGTCCGTAATGCGCTGAACGTGGCTATCATGGCGTTAGTGGTCATCTTCCAGCCGGAGCTCAGAAAAGCTCTGGACGTCCTCGGCCGGAAAAACATCCTTTCGGAATTCGTGGCCTTCAATATTTCCCAGAATACAGATGAGAGATTTTCCGACAGAACGGTGCAGGAGATAATCAAGTCCTGCTATGAAATGGGGCGGGAGAGGACCGGAGCCCTTATCGTGATAGAGCAGAATGACTCCCTTTCGGAATATGAACGGACCGGTATCGAACTGGATTCCATCGTATCCAGCCAGCTTCTCATCAATATCTTTGAACATAATACACCCCTTCATGACGGAGCGGTGATAATCCGGGGAAACAGGGTGACATCCGCCACCTGTTATCTTCCCCTGTCCGATAATATGGAGCTTTCAAAGGAACTCGGCACCAGGCACAGAGCCGGGGTCGGGATTTCCGAGGCGACGGATTCCCTTACCATCATTGTTTCCGAAGAAACGGGAAGAGTGTCTGTTGCATACGAGGGCCGGCTTTACAGGAATCTGGATATCAATGAATTAAAGGAGCACCTTATCAGGCTGCAGAACAAGACCAGGAAGAACGGAGACGAGAAGAAGGGTCTCTTCTTCCTTCGGGGAAAAGGTGGTGATGCCTGATGATAGAGACAGCAGTTGGAATGTTTAAGAAACTGACCGGAAATCTGGGACTGAAGCTGGTATCTCTGGGACTTGCCTTCCTTTTGTGGCTCTTTGTGGTGAGCATTGAAAATCCCGTGATGAGTTACTCTTTTTCATCCATTCCCATTACGGTGGAGAATGCCGATGTGATGGAGGATCAGGGGAAAGCCTTTGAACTTAATGACTCCAGCAGGTCGGTTACGGTTACGGTAAAGGCTGAGAGATCCGTGCTCTCCGAGCTTTCCAGGGATAACATCAAGGCCACCGTTGACATGACGGAGCTTAACGGGAATAAGGTTCCGATCAACGTTAAATCCACCCGTTATGCCGACAGGATACAGAATATCAGTCCTGCAAAGGAATATGCCAACGTGACCATTGAAGACCTGGCGTCTTCCCAGTTCCGGATACATGTGGAGACAAACGGAAACCTTCCCGAGGGATACGCCGTCGGTACCTGTTCCGTGCAGAATAACGTGGTACGGGTGAAGGGACCTGAATCCATCGTGAATTCCATTTCCGACGCGGTGGTCAGGGTCAATGTTTCCGGAATGACAAATGAGATACATACAGTACTTCCAATACTTCTGCTGGATGAGTCCGGAGCCCCGGTGGATACCGAGACTCTGGAGGTTTCACTGGATCAGGTTTCCACATCTGTGGAGATCTGGAAGGTTGTGGAGATACCGGTTTACGGAAGCTGTACGGGAACTCCGGCTCTTGGCTTTGTGCCCACGGGAACCGTCACAGTGGATCCTTCCACCATATTTGTCACCGGTGACAGTAAGGCTCTTGGCGGTCTGAGTTCTGTCACTATCCCGGAAGGAGAACTGGATATTACAGGTGCAACAGGTGATGTTACGGCTGAGATAAAGATCACAGGTTATCTCCCGGAGGGAATATACCCGGATCCTTCCCGTGGCGTGGATACAGTTAAGATCACGGCTAATGTGGAGCAGGCAAGGTCTGAGGTGCTTCAGGTACCATATTCGAATCTTCAGGTAACGGGACTTCCTGAGAATATGACGGTTGGAAATGATATGACTGCCAGCATGGTGGCAGTTACCGTAAGGGGATTAAAATCCACTCTTGACGGACTTAAGGGCGAGAGCATGACCGGAGTCCTGGATCTCTCGGAAGTGCCCGTAAATGAAAACGGTACGGTGACCCCGGGCTCCTATGCGGGAGCGGTGACGCTGAACCTTCCGGAGGGAGTGACCCAGGATACCGCAGTTGCCCATGTGCTTCTCCAGGTAAACGGAGATACTGCGGACGGCACGGATGACGCCGTGGAGGACGGGCAGACTGATGACGGAAACGATACCCCGGAAGACGGGGAAGACGGGGAATAACAGACAGTAAAAAGAGGAGTTGATCATGGCCAGACTATTCGGAACAGACGGAGTGAGAGGCGTCGCCAATACAGAGCTTACGCCCATGCTCGCAATGCAGCTTGGAGCGGCGGGGGCGTATGTCCTTACAGAGGAGCATGCCTACAGACCTACCATCATGGTGGGATGCGATACCAGGGTGTCGGGAGACATGCTGGCAAATGCCCTGATGGCAGGGATCTGCTCGGTGGGAGCCAATGCCGTATATGTCGGCGTAATGCCTACCCCGGCCATTGCTTATCTCACAAGGAAATACAAGGTGGATGCGGGGGTTGTTATATCTGCCTCCCATAACCCTGTGGAATTCAACGGAATAAAGTTTTTTAACGGCGACGGATATAAACTGTCCGATGAAATGGAGGACAGGATAGAAGCCCATATAAAAGAGGGAAATAAGGGGCTTCCCCAGCCTACAGGCTCCAGAGTGGGAAAGATAAAATACAGAAGGGACGCCAGGGAAGAGTACATCAACCATTCCATGCGGCAGATAAACACGGATCTTCACGGAATGAAGATAGTTGTGGACTGTGCGGAGGGAGCGGCTTACTTTACTTCTGTGGAGACCCTGAAAGAACTGGGGGCCGAGGTGATAGCCATACATAATAATCCCGACGGTTCCAACATCAATGCAAACTGCGGCTCTACCCATATGGAGGAGCTCTGCGCCAGGGTGGTGATGGAGCATGCGGATCTGGGACTGGCCTTTGACGGGGATGCGGACCGGCTCCTTGCCTGCGATGAGAACGGCCACCTTGTCAACGGGGATGAGATAATGGCCATAATCGGAAACTACATGAAGGAGCAGGGTACCCTTGAAAAGGATACCATCGTGGTCACTGTGATGACCAATCTGGGCTTCCTTCTCATGGGTAAGGAAAAGGGCATAAATGTCGAGCAGACCAAGGTCGGAGACCGGTACGTCCTGGAGCATATGAGGGAGATCGGAGCATCTCTCGGCGGTGAGCAGTCAGGGCATATTATCTTCTTAAATGAGAACACAACGGGAGACGGACTGCTGTCGGCGCTTCACCTTCTGGAAGTGGTGAAGCTCACGGGTAAGAAGCTTTCCGAACTGGCGAAGGTCATGGAGGTTCTTCCGCAGTCTCTCTGCAATGCCAAGGTTCCGAACCACAAGAAGGAGAGCTACATGGATTATCCTGAAGTCAGGGATTCCATTGCAGAGCTTGAGAAAAAATATGCAGGGGAAGGCAGGATACTGATCCGTCCTTCCGGCACGGAGCCTCTGGTCAGGGTGATGATAGAGGGCAAGGATCAGAGGATGATAGAGAAGGACGCCAGGGAACTGGCGGAGCTTATAGAAAGCACGGTACTCTGATCCGGAGCGTGTATCATTTTTGCGGTTTTTCGCCGCCGGCATTTTGGTAAGATTGTATACTATAGATTGTATATTATTAAGTTATATGGTATAATTATACAAAACATCTTTATCAGTTTAAAGTAACGAGGAAACAAAATGGTCAGTCAGAAGATAGTCATAAAAAATCCCACCGGCCTTCATCTCCGCCCGGCGGGGATCCTTTGCAAGGAGGCAATGGAGTATAAATCTCTTATCACATTCAGATTCAGGGAAAATACTGCAAACGCGAAGAGCGTTCTCAGCGTTCTCGGCGCATGTGTAAAGAGCGGTGATGAGATAGAACTTATGTGTGAAGGAGAGGATGAGGAAGAGGCGCTGAAGGCTCTTATTCAGGCTATAGAGAGCGGATTGGGCGAATGAGTTTGTTTTTGGCTGTCCTTCACTGGGCGATCACTTTTTTTACGGACCGGCTGGTATTCACATGGACCGGTGACAGCGATATCTTTAACTACATAGGCTGCAAGGCAGTTCTTCTTATATTGCTCATTGTGATATGGAAAGCGCTTCTGGAGCGGAAGAAGGATACCTTGTCCATTCTGAGATTTGCGGGGATATATCTTATCCCCCTTATTTTTGTCCTGATCTTTAAGCTCCCCGAGGGGTATATCTCAAATGATGAGAACCTTATATTTGAACAGGCAAAAACCCTTTCCGATTACACCTGGTTCTCCTATCTGACAACCTGGTACTATATCATTTCCATGATGCTTATCCCCTGGAAATACGGTCCCATCATCGTAAAGGTCCTGATACAGGCGCTGGTTGGAGGCTATATTGTTAAAAGATCCGTGAATCTCTTTGGTTTGAAGGCAGGATGCCTTGTATATATCCCCTTTCTCTTTTATCCGGTCATGGCTTATACCACCTCTGCTCACAGGATACCGGTGTACTATCTTCTCTACGC
>CADBTX010000014.1 GCA_902797705.1 uncultured Lachnospiraceae bacterium
CGTGAAGCCGGCAAGATCAATCTGGAAATGAGGAATCTGTCCTTAAGCGACAATTCCATCAAGCTCGCGGATATCAAGCTTGTGAGGACAGAAGGAGCATATATCATCGAGGGCATCGAGGAAGTGGATGTCAAGCACTATGTCATCACTCCCGCCCAGGAACTCCTCAGGAACAGCTATCTTTCCTATTATGTGAAGGAAGCGGATATAGAAAAGCCGAAGAACGGCCCCAGGTTAAGCGCCGTGCCCGAGGCCGCAAAGCCTGTTCAGAAGGAATTCAGCAATATAGCCACAGGTACTCTGGAGATACCTCTCGGCCGTAATGCCAGAGCCGGGGATATCAGGTACTCCGGAGAGATCACCCACGGTCTCGGCAACGGAAATGTCTACGTGGAAGTGGGATATGACTGCGTAGGTACAGAGGAGGGCACGAATCAGAAGAGCACTGTATACGGAAATCCCGACCTCTTTAATTCCGCCACCAGACATATGGCTGATGTGGAGACCGCAGTACAGGTCCTTAATGACAAGGGCAGCTTTGTAGTGGCCGTAAGACTGCTTAAGGCTGTGGACTACCTTGTGCTCACCTTCAGATGGGTGGCCATAAGATTCCCTCAGGGCGAAGACATTGAAGTCTCTGAGGACTACTACGATAAGAGTATCAGTGTGGATACCCCCACTGTTATCATGGGTACAAAGGAAACCCATTTCTTCGGCGTAAGATTCAACAATATGAAGAAGAGCAGCATAACCTACGAGCTTACGGCGCCGGGAAGCGGAGAGATCAGCTCCGACGGCGTATACACCGCTCCTTCGAAGGAGGGCGTATACGAGATCCGTATCTACTGTACGGATATGCCAGTTATCTGTACTTATGCCTATGCCATTGTCAAGAAGAAGATGATTGATGAACCGCAAGAAGGGGAACAGTAAATGATCTTTCATTCGCCCAGGGTAGACTATGAAGTGGTCTCCGTAAAGGGTAATTTCGAGGTCAATGACTGCTATCTCGCGAGATGCAGCGGAGGAAATGACGGTTCCCTTTATCTGCTCATTCAGATAAGAGAGCATGAGACGGTCCGTAAATTCCTCGATATCCTCCGGCTTTCTTCGATCAGGGAGGAAGAGTCGCCCATTGTGGAATGCTTTTCCGTGAAGGAGGATTATGTTGTGGTCTTTCCCTACAGGACGGAGAGACCCTTCGATTCCTTCTTTGTCGGGGACGCCTACACGCTGGCGCAGTGCGAGACCATGTCATCGAATCTGATACTTTCATGTATCACTTCGAATATTCCATATCCCCTGCTTTATCTTATCCTGACACAGAGGAAGATAAATATCACCAGGGATGATAATGTATACCTGTCCTATGACATCGATCTCGAGGGTTTGGATGAGTATAAGTCGGAAAGGGATTGCGCATCGGAGTGCGCACTCCTTGTTCTTGATATTTTAAAGGAAAAGTCCAATGAAAAAAATGTGAGCTACGAGCTCTTAAAGAGAAAGACCGCTAACCGGAGTTACAGTTTTTTCACTGAGATCTACAGGGACATAATGATCGCCTCCACTTCCATGAAGAAGAAGGGCATCATTGTCAAGATAAAGAGTTTTTTCTACAGGAACGCCGACAGGATCTTCGGTATCATCTTCTGGATATCTTTGATATTGATGATAGTCGCTCTGGTTCTGTTACTTACTCATTTCGTGTGGGGAGATATACCTTTTTTACGGATCTTTTTCAACAGTTTTAAAAATATAGGGACGGAGAGCCTGCTTCAATGAGTTACAGATTTCGAATAATTACATGCATCTGCATACTGAGTGTACTGGTATCCCTCGTGATATTCTCGGACGGTCTGTCACATATAGCCCATGATCCGGACTACAGCTCCTTCTCCAGCGGAGTTTCCACCACAAACGGTGTATATTTTGCCGAGAATTGGAATGGTTACGGAAGGATATACAATATGGACTTTAACGGCAAGGTCAGGGATATCATGTCCTCTGCCGAGGTCTATGAAAAGCAGGTGGATGAGATTCTGGTGGATAACGGTCTGATCTACGGTCTTTTCTATACCTATATGACTGATCCGGAGGATTCTGGTCTGGTGCCGGTTTATAACATTGTGGAATTGAGCCCGAATCTTAATCCTTTGAGACAGGCTGATGATATTCTGATCCCGGGTACAGAGAACTGCTACGATCTTACCATGGATGATGATAATTTCTACATCACCACCATTGACGTTGCCACCTGTACCGAAGTGAATGTCTATTCCGTTCCGATCTCCAACCTTGTGGATGTGAGCTCTACTCCCGTTATCGACGGAGTAAGGCAGGAAAAGAACATTTCCGATATGCAGGAGCCTGAGAACATACTCTTCCGTAAATACGAAGGCTCAGGTGCTTTTGCCGACGCCAGCTATGATGACGGGGTACTTAGTATCCGCACCGATGCTGATGAGCCTAAGGGTGTCTTCCGTCCGGATGTGAGAGTCCGGGAAGCGGTAAATGATATCTCCTTTACACCCCTGCAGCTACTGGAATTATACGGGGATTATATCCTTTACTGGGGCGGAGGACTTCTTATCTGGTTCATCCTTCTCTTTATCGTGTTCCGTGTCACAAGGAAGAGGAACAGGGTGGTCTACATGGCCGTGCTCTGGGAGGTGATTCTCCTTATTGTGATCTTCGGCTCTGTTTTCATGATGAAGAATAACTATGAAAGTGCCGCAAAGAATGAGGCCTCCAGATTTGCCGTTATCTCCATGCAGGGAGAGATGGACACCATAGGAAACCTTGATAAGGTGGACTTCTCCGC
>CADBTX010000015.1 GCA_902797705.1 uncultured Lachnospiraceae bacterium
TCCATTGAGGGATCCCTTGATAACTATGTGATAAAGATCACAAAGACCGATGAAGCGGATGCGGAGTTTGCGAAAGCACTTTCAGATACCTACGGGGATTCAGTGGAAGGCTTCAGGGATTTTGCCATGGATATCAGCCTCTATGATTCCACTGGAGAGAATAAGATAGAGGATCCCCAGGGGATCAAGGTGACCCTTACGATCCCTATCCCCGAGGAACTGGCACTTTACGGTGGAAATAACAAGGTGGCTGCCGTTTCTCACGGCGGTGAACTGGAGAATCTTTCCACAAGATATTCCATGATAGACGGAGCGCCATGTGCTACATTTACGGCTACACACTTCTCCACCTATGGTTTTTATGTGGATACCAATAACCTGTCGGCAGGAGATCTGGATAATACACCGAAGACCGGCGACCCCATAAGTCCTAAGTGGGTTCTTGCCATAGGACTTGCGGCTTTGTCCATATTCCTGTTTTTGAAGAAGGATCCTTCGCCTAATGCCGCAAAAGCATGAGAAAAGAAAAAACATTTTTAAATATTTTTCCCTGCTTTCAATTCTGGGCATAGGGGTGATAATTGCGCTTATTCTCGTATTTATAAGGCCCGCGTACACCAAAGCCGACAGCTCCATGGAGATTAATGGAAACGGGGTTTTGGTCCGATATAATATTAAGGATGGTGTAACTCAGGTAAGTGTACCGAATAACGTAAGGGCCATCGGAAACGAAGCCTTTATGGGGGATAAGACCCTTGAGAGGATATACATTCCCGGGAGTGTAAAGGCCATCGGGGCCAAAGCGTTTTACGGCTGTTCCCGGTTGATGGAGATAAACATCCAGGAGGGAACGGAGGAGATAAAGGACAGTGCCTTTGCCATGTGCACGGGGCTTCAAAGGGTGCAGCTCCCTTCATCCTTAAGATCTCTGGGGAACGGGGTTTTTGCCGGGGACGGGGCGCTTGATAACTTTGCCATAGCAGAGGGCAACAGAAATCTCTTTTTGAATGACAATGTGATCTACGACCGGAATTCCACAAGGATCATAGAGATGGTCCCGGGGCGGCAGGGAGAATCCTATGACATGCCCTTTACCGTTAAGAGCATTGCCCCTTATGCCTTCTGGGGAGCAGAGAACCTGAAGAATGTCAGGGTCTCAAATAATGTGACAGCCATCACACCCTTTGCATTTACAAACGCAACGGCACTGGAATTCATATACCTTCCGAATTCCGTTAATTCCATACAGGAGTATGCCTTCAGGGATTGCAAAAACCTTAAGACCGTAGCTTCGGAAAGCAGTATCGGATATATCGATAAAAGTGCTTTTGACGGAAAAGATATTGTTGTAAGGGATAATGTCAGCCTGGATACTGCATTAAAAGAGCATAACAGCGCTTCATCTGCGGAAAGCAGCAAAACTAAAGAGAAAGCGTCTGCTTCAGAAAACAAGAAGAAAAGCAGTTCAAAAGAAGAGAAAACCGAAGGGGACGAAGCCGGTGAAAAAGAGTCCGGAGACGGAGTCGAAAACGGTGGAGAAATAGTGTTTAACACGCCATGGGGCGTAAACGCACCGTATAAAGAGATAGATACATCTGACCCGGATCTCTACGGAACGGGAAAGATCGTAGGTGGAAGAACGATCATCATGCCTGCAAAAAAGCAGGATTATTCAAATATATCAGCAAACAAAGCAGACTGACGGGGAGTTCTGCGAAAGCGAGGCGGATATGAGAAAGAGGAGCCTTAAAAAAAGAATAGCATTGATACTGGCATTCATGATGCTTGTCATGAACTGTGTGCCGGCCTTTGGTGATGAGATAATCGAAGATGGTGTCATATATTCTGATAACAGTGGGGATCAGGAAGCTGTGATCGAGGGATCGGGAGAGGAGAACGGATCCGACAGGGTACTTGAAGCGGCTGAGAATGAAGAAGCAGGAAAAAAGGAAGAGGGAAATAAAGAAACAGAGAATATAGAAACAAAAAGTGAAGATGAGGGTATTTCCGGGGATTCGGTATCTTCTGATGATCGGGAAACAGAAAGTGACCAGAAAAATACAACTGTAAGAAGACTCGGGATCGCTTCCGCCGGTCTTAGAGGTATTTCCTTAACGACTGCTTCCTATGAAAGCAGTACGATATCGTCAGATTCGTACCCTGGCATTATATGGTGGATAGATGATGGCTCTGTCATGAAGATCAGCGCCAACAGTTCCTCATTTGAAATTGGCGCGGATTTCGGAGCTGCTATCAGCAGCAAGATAGATTTTAAGTCCATAACAAGCATACAGTTTGTTGATAGTACTACTTATCCGGATTACAGATGCAAGATAGGCGCCAGAGCTTTTGAGAATTTTTCATCACTTAGCGGATTTAATGTAAATAAACATATTTACGAGATAGGAGCCGGTGCCTTTACAGGATGTACCGGCATAAGGGGATTTACCGTTGCCGGAGACAGTGATTATTTTACAAACTTTACCAGTACTGACTACAGTGGATCTCTCTATAACAAAGCTGCTACAGCGTTGATCGCCGTTCCGCCAGGGTATACTTCTGCCCTGACTATCTCAGGATCCACGGTCGAGATCAGAGCTTCGGCTGCCAAGGGATGTAATATTTCAGGCAAGCTTATTATCCCCAAGAGTGTTACGACTATCGGGGAAGAGGCTTTTTCGAATTGTAAAAATATCGAGGAGATTTCTTTTGGAGATGAGAACAGACTCGGTGAATGTCAGTGTAACAGTATTGCCAAGGATGCATTTTTAAATTGCGAAAAGGTAGGCAAGGTCTACCTTCCCAGTTCCCTTGCCAACAGTGTACCGCAGAGTATTTTTTCACAGAAAAAGATACCCTATGTCTTTTATTTCAGGACTGCTCCTTATTCAGGTACTGTGGATGAAGATTATACCAACCTTATTGAGAACTGTCCGAATTCCATAAAAGAGGCCGCTGTAGGAGAAGTGGTTCATTATATTCCTTATGGTTATAAGATAGTATTCCTTAATCCGAGTCCGGGGCATTGGGAAGTGAATGATGAATTCGCTAATTTATATAAGGTGCTTATAGTAAAAAAAGGAGAAAAGGTCACTCAGAAGTTTAAGCCCGACGGTAATTTTTCGGATATCAAGCCTGTTATCGAAACGGAGGAGGGAACAGACAAAGACTTTGATTACTGGGTAAGAGGCGGGATTATTTATGGTGCGGCTGGAAGTGATCCGGCGATAAATGAGGATCTGACGCTAAGAGCGCAGTTTAACACAAAAAGAACGGTAAGATTTATCGATGAGGATGGAACAGTACTGAAAACCCTCAAAAAAATAGCAGGTACCAATTTAAGTGCCGATGATATTCCTGTTCCTCCTGCCAAACCCTACAAGAGTTTTGATCATTGGGAAAAGTATGTGGGATCCATTCATTACGAAGCTTATACAAATGACCAGCTTCTTAGAGATAAGGTGACGGAAA
>CADBTX010000016.1 GCA_902797705.1 uncultured Lachnospiraceae bacterium
ATATAACTTCCCCTGAACATCCGCACATAGGTATTTGCCAGAGCAAAGAACCATATGGGAACCATTTCCAGAAGAAGTGAGATACGCATCCTCCGGGTGATCCCCAGGAAGAAAAAGGCTATGGCCTCAAATATCAGTACGTTTAAGAGTATAAGCTGAATCTCGATACGCCCGAAAACCCTGCTTCCCAGCATGATCTGGGTAAAATAGAATATAAGGGCCGGCATTATGATAAATAAGGGCCAGTCCGTATACTTCCTTATCTTTTCCAGTTTTTCAAGAATCTTTTTCATTCCTTCACGAATCTTTTCCATCATTTTCATACAGGAAATCTGTGTAGATCCCCTTTACTCCGTTTCCGAACAGTCTCTTCCTGTCCGCAGGCTCATTAACAGTATATACATAGATCATGATCCCCCTTCTCCCGGCTTCCCTGTCAAGAAGGGCGTTCTCAAGCGCATCTTTCATGGCTGCGATCTTTATGCCCCTTTCCTCGCAGAAATCAAAAAGAGGTTCAGGCTCCAGGCCGGCGGATCCGTATTTATACCAGGAAAAGATAATGGACTTCCAGTCGTAGCTGTCCATGATCCAGTCATACATGGACTCGCTGTAGATCTGGGGTATCATCCGGTCAAGGATGCTTTTATCCACCTCTTTTGTCAGTTCCACGATGTCCGCGTATTCCTTTCTAACCCTTTCCTCATCCGAATATTTCCCGTCGATCACAAGATAGGTGTCCGGGTTTTCAGCCATAAGTCCTATAAGGTCCTTTAAGGACAGGGTGGTATATTTTCCGTATATCTTCAGGGATCTGAATTCCCCGGCGGAAAGGGGAGTCTCCACATTGTCCGAAGGCACATCCATACCGAAAATATCCTTAAGGTTTGCTCTTTCCCAGCTGTGTATCAGAACGATCTCATCATCGGAGGTATACTCAAGATCCGCTTCAAATACCCTGAACCCAAGGTCATAATTATGCTGAAAAGCCTCCAGACTGTTGGTATAGACCTTGTCGTCTATGGCTCCCAGGGCATGGGCGATATAGGACTTCTCTCCCATTTCGGTCCAGCCGTAGTCAAAGCTTCCCTCAGGGAACTTTCCGCGGCTTATAAACACCCGGTTCTCCTCATCAGTCCCCTGTGTCACCCTGCACTGAAGGGCCTTCTCAAGAAAAAGAGTGGAAACATACACTGTCCGCTCCTTCAGCATAAAGGCAGTTCCGCAGTCCTTTAATTCCTCACCGTTTTTAAGGAGCCTTCCGTTTGAAAAACAGTAGGAATACTGATCATCATCAAGCTTTACGAGGACCCTGTCTCCCCTGAAATGGGATTTCTCGCTGACATCCAGCATGGAGACTGTTTCCGAAAGAGGAAGATAGTAGGCCTCTCCGTTCCTGAAATATACTCCGTGCAGGGCCTTAAGAAGGTTTCCGTTTATGTCAAATGACATCTGTATGGGATTGACCCCTCTTGAACCGAAGCCCTTAAGATAAAACCACAAAAAAGAACCCCCGGCTGCAAAGATGATGATAAGAGCCAGTATCACAGCCGGCAGTATTGAAAATATCCTGTATAGCTTTTCTTTTTTTCCTTTGTTATCTTCCATTTTTCCGCTTTTCGATCTCCCATTGTATCATAATTTGGTACCCTGAAAAAACGAAGTATCTTATGCCCTCTCTTCCCCCTTCATCAGCTCCGAAAGAGCTTCCGGGTCAAAGTTCATCAGCTCCGAAAGAGCTTCCGGGTCAAAGGGATCAAAGAAGGAAGCCCTGCCGTATCCTGAAAGGATCTCACGGGCAAAGGGAGTGTCGGCAGCAAAGATCCTTCCACCCATTTCCCTTGCTTCCTTTAATGGAAGGCCGTAGGTCTCGATATATGAAGGAAAGATGAGCACTGCCCTTCTAAATAACCCCATAAGCTCATCTCTAGGTATATTCCCTCTCCAGTCCAGCAGAGGCCTGCATTCCGAGGGGATATTAAGCCAGGGAAGGTTTTCCTCCTTCTCCGTAAAAATGACCCTGAGATCCTTATTTCCCCTGTCGCAAAGGATCTTAAGGGCATCGATTATACATTGGTGATTCTTATAGAGGATGTTTCCCGCAGGGAAGATAAAAAGACCGGGCTCTGGTTTACATAAATCAGCATCCGGTTTACATAATGTATCGGAGGTATCGGTTCCGGGTTCCTTCCCGGGGGAACCAACGCTCGGTTTACATAAGTCAACGACCGGTGCTTCCACCACTATCCTGTCAGCCGCTATGCCGTCCTTTTCAATTACCGCATCCCTCATCCACTCCGTCTGGACAATGATACGGTCCGCCTTCTTTAAGGACCTGTCGATCTCGGGGGCGATCAGGTATTGATAAACCGCCAGTCCCCTCTCCCACTTATTGAAAAAGGAAAAGCGCTTTATCTTCTGAAATCCAAGGGGCTGATGGAGATAGATCACTGTTTTCCCCAGTTTCCCGGCGCCCTTTGGCAGGGTATTCTGCAGGGATATGATCAGATCGGGCCGGAAAGAACTTAAAAAACCCTTTCCCGTAAAATGATCGAAGAGAAGGCGCTTAAATCTCGATCTTTTCACGTCTTCTCTTACTATCACATGGATATTGGGGTAAGCCTTATCCTCTTTGATAAGACCCTCTGCCCCGATTATAAAAAACCACTCGTTATCATCCTCCAGAGCCCGGACATGCGCATGATAGTCCCTGAGGACAGACAGTGCTCCGGTCTTTGAAGCCGCTGTATCCAGTACCACTATCCTTTTGGGACCGGCGTCCGCGCCTTTGATAAGATCCTTTCCTAATGCTTCAACCATACCGTCTCATTCACTATCTTCGTATAACTCTGGATGATCTTTATTACCTTGACGGAAACATTGCTGTCCGCATAGTCTTCGGCCTCCACGGTCTCCTCTTTGTTTTCAGACATCGCCACCGCAAGATCCATGGCCTGCTTTACGTCCTCACCCTTTATACCGCCTATCACCATGGTGCCCTTGTCCAGAACCTCGGGCCGCTCCGTGGATGTCCTGATAAGAACTCCCGGGAACCCGAGCATTGCAGACTCTTCTGAAAGGGTGCCGCTGTCTGAAAGCACACAATAAGCGTTCTTCTGAAGCTTATTGTAATCGAGATAGCCGAAGGGAGTGAGGTCCTTTACCCGCGGATTAAACTTAAAGCCTCTCTTTTCAATGAATTTCCTGCTTCTGGGGTGGGTGGAGTAGATAACGTCCATACCGTACTCCTCCGCGATCATGTTTATCCCCTCCATAAGGGACATGAAGTTCTCCTCGATATCTATATTTTCCTCCCGGTGGGCGGAGAGAAGTATATATTTTCCCTTTTCCAGAGAGAGGCGCGAAAGCACATCCGAGGCTTCTATGGCCTCTTTATGCGCATTAAACACTTCCTTCATGGGAGATCCCGTTACAAATACAGTCTTTCCGTCGATGCCTTCGCTCAATAAATAACGCCTGGAATGTTCCGTGTAGGGAAGATTGATATCGGAAATATGATCCACGATCTTCCTGTTTATCATCTCCGATACGTTCCAGTCCCAGCAGCGGTTTCCGGCTTCCATGTGGAAAATGGGTATCTTCAGCCTCTTTGCGCTTATGGCTGAGAGGGCGGAATTGGTATCTCCCAGGATCAGAACAGCGTCCGGCTTTACCTCTCCCATCAGCTTATAGGAGCCTGCGATGATATTTCCCATGGTCTCACCAAGATCCGCTCCCACACTGTCAAGATAATGGTCCGGTGCCCTGAGGCCCAGGTCCTTGAAAAACACCTCATTCAGACTGTAATCGTAATTCTGTCCCGTATGGACAAGTATATGGTCAAAATACCTGTCCGCGCACTTTATCACCTCGGAAAGCCTTATTATCTCCGGCCTTGTGCCAAGAACCGTCATCAGTTTCAGTTTAGCCATGGTAAATACCCTTTTCTCTTTCTCTTCACTCTTCCGGAATGAAGGATCTGTAGGTTTCGTAGAGCTTTTCTTCAAATCCGTCCTTTAATTCCGGTTCCTTCCCCGAAGCAAGGAAATCCCTGAATCGCATCAAGGTATCCGCGATGTACCCAAGCTTCCTCTCGTATATCAGAGACGGAGGGAAGGTCACGAATTCCCCCGGGGGAAACTTTATCCCCGTCTCCAGTATCCTTAGGAACTGCCCTGTAACATCATCGACATAGGCGAGAGGCAGCACCTTTTCCCTGTCATCTATACGTATCTCAAGACCTCTGGCAATGTTATGGCAGAAGGTGGCGATCACCGTATTGTAATTCGGCTGGCTCCACCTGCCGAAGAGGTTTGGAAAGCGGTAAACATACACAGGGACATCATTATCCCTGCCGTAAGCAAATACCACATTTTCAGCCTCTCTCTTTGAGATCCCGTAATCGTTGTTAAGCCCAGCCTGTATGGAAGAAGAAAGCAGAAAGGGCACGGCATTTCCGTTTTCTGAGAGCAGCCGGGTGACCTCCTCCGTAAGGCCCTTATTACCCGTCATGAATTCGGACACATCCTTCGGTCTGTTGACCCCTGCAAGATGGAAGACAAAGTCACACTCCCTGCAGTATCTGATAAGATCTTCCCCGGAGGACTCCAGAGTAAATTCCAGGATATCATCATATCCCTTTGATCTTAGGGAATGCACCAGATTCTTTCCGAGGAATCCCTTAGACCCGGTCACAAGTATCTTCAAAGTCTTTTAATCCTCCGCAAGCCTGTCCTGAATGTACTGCAGTTTTAGGAGCTTTTCCTTAACCTGTTCCACATTCAATATCTCTGTATTGTCAGAATTAAAGGTATCGAATTTCGGTCTCTCGGTATTGCCCTGGATAAAGTACTTGTCGTAATTCAGATCCCTGTTATCCGCAGGCACCCTGAAAAAATCCCCTTCATCTATGGCCCTGCCGCATTCCTCGCTGGTCAAAAGAGTTTCCGCCATCTTCTCCCCGTGGCGTACGCCTATTATCTTTGTCTCATGATCCTCAGCGTTAAACAGTTCCTTTACGGCCTGAGCCAGAACCTCTATGGTGCAGGAGGGCGCCTTCTGTACCATGATATCCCCGGCATTCGCGTGGTTGAAAGCAAAGATCACAAGCTCCACCGCCTCTTCAAGGGACATTATGAACCTTGTCATCTTGGGCTCTGTTATGGTAATGGGACGTCCCTCCTTTATCTCATCGATAAATAAAGGAATAACTGAGCCCCTGGAGCACATTACATTTCCGTATCTGGTGCCGCAGATCAGCGTATCCTCCGGATCGATGGTACGGCTCTTTGCCACAAAAACCTTTTCCATCATGGCCTTGCTGACTCCCATGGCGTTTATGGGGTAAGCCGCCTTATCCGTGGACAGGCAGACAACCTTCTTAACGCCGGCACGGATAGCCGCGGTGAGAACGTTATCCGTTCCGAGAACATTGGTCTTCACCGCTTCCACCGGGAAGAATTCGCAGCTGGGAACCTGCTTAAGCGCCGCCGCATGAAATATATAATCCACGCCGTGCATCACATCCTCAAGGGATCCCTCCGCTCTCACATCACCGATGAAATACTTGATCTTCGGATTGTTGTATGTGTGGCGCATATCGTCCTGTTTCTTTTCATCCCTGGAGAAGATCCGGATCTCTTTTATTTCGGTGTCCAGAAACCTCTTCAGCACCGCATTTCCAAAGGATCCCGTGCCTCCTGTTATAAGCAGGGTCTTTCCGTCAAACATATGCTCATTCATAACCTGTCAAACCGCTCCTTTTCTATTTACTGCTCTTTCAAGTATATCAACAGAACTCTCTACATTAAAATGACTTATGAGATATTCCCTTCCCCTTCTTCCCATCCCGGGGAGGGACTCCCTTTCCTCCGCGATACGCTTTACCGTTTCAGCGAACTCCCGTGGATCATCCGAGGGGCACCAGTATCCGCACCGCGCTTCCTCCGTTATCATCTTTCCCATATCCGTATTTCTGTCAGTCACGGCAAATATGGGTTTTGACATCTGCATATAGGACAATATCCTTGAGGGGAAGTTCGGTATGGTAAAGCGGGAACTTAAGGAAACAAGGCCTATGTCGGCGTCCTTAAGTACCTCCTCATACTCTCTTCTCGGAAGCTCCTTCAAAAGCTGCAGATTGGAGGGCTTGTTTCTCTCTATATAGTCCCTTATCTTTCCTTCCTCCGTACCGGAACCTATAAAGGTAAACCTGGCTCCGGGATAGGATTCAAGCTCCCCTATCCCTTTAAGGAGAAAGTCCACCGCCTGGGGTTTACCAAGATTGCCGCCGAAGAAAAGGTTTACATAACTACGCCCCTTATCCCCTTCTTTTTCAAAGCCCTTTTCTTCCCCTTCGGGAAGTATCCTGACTGTATTCGGAAAGAGCTCCAGCACGGAAGGATCTATCTCCGGCTCATGCTCTTTAATATAGCTGATATTGGCAGGAGACATACAGCCTATGATATCGGACTGCCTGTATAATTTCCTTTCCATTCCCTTAAAGAGCCGGTACGCTATGCCTCCTTCCCTCATCATCCCGAGGTCCACTGCGTTCTGAGGGAAAATGTCCTTGAGCATCAGATAGGTCCGGGCTTTATAGTGTTCCTTTAAGGGCTTCAATATGCCTGACAAGGTAACGGGAGGAGTGGGATAGATAATTATGTCAACCTTCCTGTCCCAGAAATATCTTTTTACGCCGGAAAGAAGCTTTCTCCCAAGGGTGATCTGTACCAGCCCCTTTTTTATCTTTCCCGCCTTAAACTGATCCGGCACCGGCACACAGGCACATTCCACGCCATCACTTATTTCAAGGGAGTACTCCCCCTTTTCTGAGGAGCAGGCGCTTATCATCACATTGTGGCCCCTGTCCTTAAGAGCGAAGACCAGATCCAAATAAATGGTCGCGGATGTGAAATCAAATTTTTGAAAAAGGCACAATACGTTCATAATACCCTGTCAGTCCAGATGCTCCTTTATTTCAATAAGGGAACCGATCCTGAAGTCCTCCTTTACGCCCAGGTAATAATCACGGCCGGCGTAAACCCCGCCTTCACGGATTATCCTTGCTGTCCTGATACCTGCGGTGACGGAGAGATAGAAGTCCTTTTCCGGATTATCCCCCACATACAGGATCTCTGAGGCCGCTGTCCCGAGTCTGTCCTCAATGATACGGAAGCCCTTGTCCGAAGGCTTCCAGGCCTCTCTCCCAAGTTCGTCCGTAAGGAGCACAATGTCAAAATCCTCTTCCGCGTTGAGGGCAGAAACCTTCTGCCTCTGGGTAACGGCATAGCCGTCGGAAAGGATCCCGGTCTTTACTCCTCTTTCCTTAAGTTCCCGGAGACAGGGCACCACGTCATCATAATAACGTATGTTTGGAAAATGTTTTCTGTATATATCTACCAACTCCATCACAGAGTCGTCATTTCGACCGTTATTTATAAGAAGGCGGTTAAATACCCTGCTATGGTCCTCATAAAAAAGGCCCTCCAGTTCCCGGAATATATCCTCCGCCTTCCTTTCGGGAAAGATGTTTTTTGCCATATACTCCGAAACCGCACGGTAGCCGCTCATGCAATAGCTGATCTCGGATACCAGGGTATCGTCCAGATCAAAAATAACTGCCTTCGTACTCATACTCCCGCTTCATTTCCTCATTCAGCATTATGCTCTGGTCAAATCTCAGGAAGGTCAGGTTCTCCCTGTAGTGCTCATTATACTTAAGCTTCTCCCCCATAAGCAGCCTGTAGAGATTCTCGCAGGAATCGGCGCCTGCCATTATGGACATGGGCGCGCCCCCTCCGAAGCGGGGATTTATCTCAATGTATTCTATGCCCTTCTGGGTCTTTTTACACTGCACCGTGATATGTCCTATGGGCCTCAGGGCCTCCATAAGCTTTTTCACATCCTCTATTATCTCCCGGTCCTTCCTTATGACGCCCTTTGCGATCTCACCGCTTCTGGTAGCTATCCTTATTCTGGGAACGATCGTTATTATATTGCTGTCAAAGTCCGTGAAAACATCTACCGTATACTCGGTGCCTTCTATGTACTCCTGAACAATGGGCTTTTCAATAAGCTTCAGGTACAGCTCCAGTTCGCCTTCATTATGCACCTGGAATGCGTTTATGGAGGAACTGCCGTCCCTGGGCTTGATGAACAGGGGATAGGTCAGCTTACCCGGATTCTGGAGTTCCTTCTTTGAAAGCATATGGGGAACCAGAAAGCCCTTCTCTTCAAGGAATTCCTGGGTGTTCTTCTTATCCCGGCATATCCTTGTGACCCTTTCGTCGCTTATAAGAACCTTCGCCCCGGTCTCCTCGATCTCAGCCCTTCTTTCGGAGAGAAGGAGAAGCTCCGTATCTATGGTGGGCACCACCAGGGAAATATTAAAGTTCCGACAGATATCAGTGATCGACTTAATATATCCGTCGCTGTCGGAGATCCTGGGCACCACCTCGTTAATATCCGCAAAATAGAGGGCCGGTGCCAGCTCCGATGCATCCGCAGCCACAATGGTCCCCTTTATCTTCAATCTCTCCTTTGCCCGCTTAAAGCAGCTTATAAGCTCCACTCTTCTTCCCGCAGACAGGATAAGAATGTTCAGGTTCTTCTTCGCTCTGTTCATCCGCTATTCCCCTGTGGACGTATCATCCGTCCCGTCTCCGCTGCCCATGAATTCCTCCATGGTGGCGCTTGTGCCGGAACTGATACCGTCTCTCTTCAATACCTTCATCACCGTCATCAGTACTATCTTTACATCCAGAAGGAAGGACACGTTCTTCACATATTCCACGTCGTATTCAAACTTCTTTTCCCAGCTTATGGCGTTCCTGCCGTTTACCTGGGCAAGCCCCGTAAGTCCCGGAAGCAGGTCATGCCTGTGACTCTGCTCCTCACTGTACCTGTCAAGATAACGGACAAGGAGCGGTCTCGGTCCCACAAAGGACATATCCCCCTTAAGGATATTGATAAATTCGGGAAGCTCATCCAAAGATGCCGCCCTGAGCGCCTTTCCAAAGGAAGTGAGCCTTACCTCATCCGGAAGCAGTTCCCCCTTTTCATCCCTCTCTCCTGTCATGCTGCGGAATTTAAGCAAAGCAAAGATCTTACCGTCCTTTCCCGGTCTCTCCTGCTTAAAGATCACCGGGCTTCCCAGCTTTATCCTCACCAGAAGGGCCAGGATGATAAGCACCGGCGATAGACAGATAAGAAGGATAAGGGAGATCACTATATCAAAAAACCTTTTGATATAGTTTACATAAAACCTCGATTTCGGGTTTACATAACTCGTCCCATTATTCTTCCGGTCCTTACTGCTCATCGTCCCTCTTGATCTCGTAAACCTTCATATCCGCATCCTCGTCCTTGGGAAGACCGGGTGCATTTTCAATATCCAGATGGGTCTCTCCCGGGATATAGGTCCCCGGAGTGTACTTGTAAGTAGGCACCAGTTCCTTTACCCATCTGTGCACGTCCAGTTTCTCCGACCTGGAAGCGATATCCAGCTCATGAAGCTTTTCGTAAAATTCTTCCTCGTCAAATTCTATGGGCTTTCCTATGTGGATCAGCTTATTGGGGGTTTCCTGCATCCCCTCTTCTTTCATGAGCATCTCTTCATAGAGCTTTTCTCCGGGCCTGAGTCCCGTGAACTTGATCTCTATATCCTCTCCCGGCACATATCCGGAAAGCCTTATGAGATTCTTTGCAAGATCCAGTATCTTTACAGGTTCTCCCATATCCAGGATAAAGATCTCTCCTCCCTTGGCGTAGGCACCTGCCTGAAGCACCAGGGAAACGGCCTCCGGTATGGTCATAAAGTATCTTATGATCCTGGGATCCGTTACGGTAACGGGGCCTCCGGAGGCTATCTGCTTTCTGAAAAGGGGTATCACAGATCCGTTGCTTCCCAACACATTCCCGAACCTCACCGCCACAAATACCGTATTTCCCCTGTGGTTATAGGACTGGACTATCATTTCACATATCCGCTTTGTGGCACCCATGATATTTGTGGGATTCACAGCCTTATCCGTGGAGATCAGCACAAACTTCCTGACTCCCGTGGCCACAGCCGCCTGAGCCAGCTTCCAGGTACCCATAACATTGTTCTTAATGGCTTCGTTGGGGCTCATCTCCATAAGAGGCACATGCTTATGGGCTGCCGCATGATAGACTATGTCCGGATGATAGGTTTCAAATACATCCTTTACCCTCTGGGTATTCCTTACGGAACCTATGAGAACCTTTAACGTGAGCTCAGGGAAGCTCTCAGCCAGCTCCTGCTGAATATCATAGGCGCTGTTCTCGTAGATCTCAAAGATTATGAGCATCTTAGGATCGTGCTTCGCGATCTGCCGGCAGAGCTCGCTTCCGATGGAGCCGCCTCCTCCGGTCACAAGCACTATCTTTCCGGTCAGGGATTCCAGAATGGAATCTATATCCACCTCTATGGGCTCCCGCCCCAGAAGGTCTTCCACCTCCACCTTCCTCAGCTGGCTTATATTCACCTCACCGTTTACCAGCTGATATATCCCGGGCAGGGTCTTCAGCTCACACTTGGTCTCCTTGCAGACATCAAGTATCTCCTTAAGCTGCTTTCTCTCAGCCGCCGGCATGGCCACTATGATCTCGTCTATGTCATATCTGGCGGCATTCTCAATGATATCTTCCCTGCCGCCCACCACCTTAACTCCCTGAATGTAGTTTCCGATCTTGGTGGGATCGTCGTCTATAACGCACATAACGCTTTTCTGGATAAACCTGGAGGAATTCATCTCCCGGATTATGGAGTTGCCGGCTTCACCGGCCCCTATGACCATTACATTGATACTCTTCGCCCTTTCTGTCCGTTTCTGGACAAAGGTGCGAAAAAGCCTGTAGGCAAATCTGGAGATAAGAACCAGCATGTTTAAGACAATGGCATACAGAAAAAAATAACTCCGGGGCATGTGGAGATTCAAAAGAAGCATGAGAACCGCCTGAACCGCACTGGTAAGCAGGCAGGCAGTAACAGTGGCTGTCATTTCGGGGATCCCGGCATAGGTCCATAGACTTGAATACAGATGGAAAAGCCAGAAGATAACTATCGTTATTATTATATTCACCGGCAGGAACTTCCAGAGATTCTCCTGCCATACGTAGCCCCCCACTGTGTGGATGAGCTCCTCATAGGAAAGATCGAACCTTAAAAGAAGCCCCACTGCGGAGCTGACTATAACTGCCAGTACGTCGTAAACTATAAGACCTGCCCTGCGGACCAGCAGTTGTTTGTTGTTAAACGGATTGACCATTCCCTGATTATATCATTTTCTCTTTGCCACCACAACAAATCTGCCGTTCTTTGTGTGATAGCTGCAGGTGGAAAGGGTCAGGAGTTCATCTCCCCATTCCGCCTCCACTCCCGTGTCGTAGAGGGAATCATTCTTAACGTTCTCCAGAAAATAATCGTAATCCTCCTTGTATGTAAGGTCCGTATAATAGTAATAGCGGAACTCCCCCTTCTCCATATCCTGATCCTTTTCTTCCCTGTAGACATCAATATCTCCAAAGTCCTCGTCGAGATGGAGGTCTTCGAGAGTCAGGACCACCGGCTCCTCAGAAGGGGTCTCCTCAGGGAGCGGAGCTTCTTCAGTCGCTTCAGAAGGCTCTTCTTCCGCTTCTTCGGAGGCTTCTTTTGAAGCTTCTTCTTCCTCCTTCCGCTCAATGCTCTCTTCCTCTATCTCCCGATCTCTTTCCTTCCTCAGCTCATCTGTTTCCAGCTCTTCCTCATCAATGGCGGAATAAAAGACCCCAAGGAGCTCGTACTCCCTTTTTTCAAACAGGGTATCGAATTCAATTACAGCATGACTCCTGCCGTAATCCTCGGAAGCATACTTTGAGAGAGAGCCGAAGCCTCCTCCGTCCTTCATGTTATGGCCGTAGATCAGGGTATTGTGATAACCCTCCCTCCAGATATTTGCGATAAACAGGGTTCCGCTCTCACTGCTGCTCCCGTCAAGGGCCCTGTGAAGGAAATAGTTCTGGCTCTTTGGCGTATAGACCACAGGCTGATCGATAAGAGTGTCATTTATCTTCAGCCACCCTGACACATAGGGATTGACACTCAGGATCTCATTGAATTCCGGAAGGATCTCACGGGTCTCTTCTTCCTGACTGTCTTCCGGTACGCCGGAAGCCTCCTCCGGGTCCGTGTCCCCGTAGGATATATCCCTTTCTATGATCTCTTCTGTGTAGGGCTCTTCCTCCTCCGACGCTGCAGTCAGCTCTTCGGATGAAGCCTCCGTCAAAGAAGTCTTTCCCACCTTACTGCCCTGTCCCAAAATGCCGGGAAAATAGCTTTTTATCAGCAGCACCCCTATAAGGATGGCAAGTATGCAGATGGAAAACCCAAGAAACTTCCTCATATCAGTCACCTCTCCATTACACTGCGATCAGCATCAGCACAAAAAACACCGCGCTGAAGGGAGTAACGATGAAACCGTTCTCGAAAAAGGACTGGAACATAAGGGTATAGATCCCGGCAAAGGCGATCCTCTTATCCGGGCAGAAAATGATATCACGGGAAAACAGCCTGTTCAAAGCCTTTATCAAAAGATACAGCAGCAGTATAAAAACCAGGACTCCGTGGACCACCAGGATATCCATCATCCCGTTATGGACCTCAAACATAAAGAAGCTTTTCATCACATAGGAGGATCCGATACCCGTAAGGGGGTTTTTCAGGAACGCCTGCCATAATTCTCCCCAGATCAGCTCCCTTCCGGAGAGCACATCCTTATAGAGTATCCTCATATTCCATCCTGAGGTTCCAAGGAAGGCATATATAAAGGTGAAGGCCAGACTTCCCAGGGTAAACAGTCCAATCCAGATGTTATATAACAATCGTTTGCTGACTAGTGCCGGGGCCAGCAGGTATATGATCCCGAATACGATCACCGATAAGGCAGCCGATCTTGCCTGGTAGCACACGGCCAGGAGAAAAGAGGTTATGAGGAACAGTATCTGCACATATTTCAGGTACTCAGACTCCAGATCGTTCTTCACGTATTCCATGGCAAGTTCCCCAAATATAAGGAGTATGAGGAACATAAGGCCAACGGTGTTAAAGCCGTAATCCCAGCGTACCACCGGGTACCAGAGGAGCATGAAAGCCGCCCCCGAAAAGGCGCATATCCTCTTTACCTTCCCGGACAGTGTCATTCCTCTTATGATCAGGGTGAGGATCAGCACCAGATCAAAGATAATAAGCATCGCTCCCTTGCCTGACCCCAGTAAAAACAAGTTTACAACTGTTATCAAAACAGCCGCTATTCCACTTGCGGATACCCTGTCAACCTTCAGATAAGTCCCGGGATACGATATGGTTAACATAATATAGATAACGCCTGTCATTGCAAACATTATAAGGGTTTCATAGGGAGACAGGACGCTGTATATTTTCTGATGAACAAAGGATGCCAGCATCAGCAGCAGGAACATGGCAAGGGTCACCCATTCACAGGCCCCGCTCATTCCCTTTATTTTCCGGTACACTCCCGAATTCTCCAGCAATCCAAGACCCTTTCTCAGGATAGCCGCCTCTTCCCTTATGAAAAGGAGCAGAAGCACCAGTACTATCCCCGCATTTATTAACATGTAACGGCTGACATTCCCTATGACCATCACCGATTCAATGATGAGAAGGACAAAGGCCGCTGCATCCCTTAACAGATCCACCCTGAGAATGATATGTTTCCTTACAAAGATAAAAGCCAGGGCGAACATTACAAAATAGGATATGAGGGTAGCTGTCGCAGCCCCCATGGTTCCGAAGGAGCGGATAAGGAAAAAGTTCAGGACTATGTTAAATACCGCTCCCACCCCTGTGGCGTAACCCATGCTGCGGCCGTCCTTAAAGGCAAGGGCCACGGATCCAAGAAACCCCTCCAGAGCCCCGAATACCACGGAGATTATGAGAGGCGGAACCAGAGGCCAGGCGTCAAAAAAGGCCTTTTTGAACATAAGAGCGGCTATGGGCTTTAGAAGCAGTATGAGGAAGGCCGCTCCCAGCACCAGCACCGTCTGGTAATCCCTGTACATCTCAGAAAAGAAGCTTTCCCGGTCGTCACCCTTGTACTCCTTTACCGCAGACATCTGCCAGGCCATGGCAAATATCCTCTGCAGGGTGGTGAGTATGGCCGGGATCTTGTAAGCCACCCCGTAGAGCCCGTTCTGCACGCTTCCCAGCAGTATCAGGATAAAATATCTGTCTATGGCGTTATTTGCCCAGCTGGCTGTGGAATAGAGCAGCATGGAGCTTCCGTAGCCCTTAAGCTCCTTTTCCAGTTCCCTGTCCTTCTTACATTTTCTTAGTTTTTCCGGGCCGTCCATAAGAAGGAAGATCAGTACGGCGGATCCCGAAAAGGCGACGATCTGGGAAATCAGATAGCCGTATATACCCAGCTTAAAATAAAGGAGAAGGATAAGATTGGACGCGATAACGAGAACAGTGCAGACTATGCTCCCTCCCATCATCTTCTGCACCTCTTCACAGCCCTGACAGTAGAGTATCAGGTATTCATAGAAGCTGTCGGCAATATAGAGAAGTATGAAAAGAAAGATATAGGTCCTCTCAACCGGGATCAGGAAGAAAAAAGCCAGGGAGCCGATCACCACAGGCAGAAATGAGATCACTACTCTTTTCAGACCCGCCCACAGTATAAAGTCCCTGTCATCCGTGTACTCCAGACAGTAGCGCAGCGCCGCTTCCCCGGCATTTACGGAAAGAAGGGGTATGAGAAGGAGAAGCGTGGTCTGCATAACATCCGCCACACCGTACTCCGCCTCGGAAAGGACCGTGGTATAAAAGGGTACAAGAAAAAAGACCAGAAGCTTTGAAACAAAGTTTCCCACAGTAAAGAAAGCCATATTCTTAAATAGATACTGAGCTTTTCCGGTCTCTTTCAAATCAGGTACCTCTTATCCTCCCGAGTCCGCCTTCCCTTTTTCGGGGAGGGCAAAAAGCGTAAGAAAAAGAAACAGTAACAGGGGGGAATAATCAGCCCACATAAGATCCATGTCTATAAAGGATTCAATGAAGATGGCAAAGACCGCCGACACTGCCACTGCCTTCTTTCCCCTGTCCACATCCTCTGTATTTCTGATCATCATGAGACGGTTCCATATAAGGATCAAAGACAGGATAAATACTATGATGCCGTGGACCGCAAGGATGTCATACATGGCATTATGGATATTATACTCAAAAAAGGACTTTAATTCCCTTCCGGAGCCAATACCGGTCAGAAGCTGACCTTTAAGTATGTCCCAGACCTCATACCATATCTGTTCCCTGCCGGAGAACACGTTTTTATAAAAGAAGGGCAGCTTCATATTGAAGCCGGTCGACCCGAGGAAAACATACGCCCCCACAAAGAGCAGGGAACCCAGTGTGGAAAAGAGCATAAGCGGGATAAAAAAGTTCTTTTTCTTCCACCAGGATCTCGGAACGATATAGTAGAATACGATAAATAAGGACAGTGCCAGAAAGGCCCCTCTTGCCAGATGCCACATCACAAGGGTTGTGACCCTGATAAAGGCGATCACCGTGAAAAACCCGAAGATCTCCCTTTTCTTAACTATCTCCGACAGCAGTACAAAGCCTCCGAAGAAGGTAAACACCGTGACCGTGGCTCCCGTATTCGCATTGTAGGAATAGACCCTGTCATAGAAAAAAAAGGAAATGAACATAAGGAGGAAGAATACCTCCAGGATCTTTTTCTGAAGGGCCGTGAAGGATATTTCCGGCGCAAGATAAAGGATCATAAGGAAATCCGCTATTATCAATATGCAGCCTTTGTTTGATCCGATGACAAAAAGATTGATCACCGCTATCACCAGAGCCGCCATAAGGACAAAGAGCATCCTGTCTCTCTCCCTGATCTTTTTCATGATATCCACATTCGCAAGAAACAGGATGGAAAGAGCAGCGAAGATGATAAGGGAATTATAGATCTCCGTCACATGGTAAAAGTACGCGAAGGTCCAGGTCCCCGCGTAAAACACCAGCATTATGATGATAGCCGCATAATTCAGCAGTTCTCTTATTTTTTCATGTCCCTTAAAATCCGGCAAAGTTCCTCCGCCCTTTTCTCCCAGCAGCTTTTCTCCATATCGATGGAGGAAAGGAGCCTTTTATTATTTCCTCTTTCAAGGAGAGCCTTTAGTTTCTCCCCGATCTCCTCAGGGTCATCCGGGTCTTCGATGATATCCCCGTCCTCTAAGCCGGGAATGATCTCACGCACACCGCAAAAACCCGATATCATTATATCACAGCCGGAAAGAAGAGCCTCCACAGGGGCTAGGCCGAAGGTCTCAAACACACTGTTCTGGATAAAAACCCTCGATGACCTGTAAAGAGCCTTCATATCCTTTTTGGATAAAAGTCCGTGATCCCTGACAAAGTCAAAGGCCCCTATCCTGTCTGAATCTGCGCCCTTATCTCCCGCCATATCCAGGGTCAGGTCAAGGCCCTCCCTCTCCCTTAAAAGCTTAAGAGCCTCACAGATCCTTACTATCCTCTTCCGGGGCATGCCGCCTCCAACGGACAATATCCTCTTCCCTCGGTTGACATAACTCAGATCACTGCCATCCTCTCCGGCTCCATCCGCAGAAGGACTGCCTGTTCCGACGGCGTTAATGTTTACATAATATTCCGACCATTCCACCCCGTTGGTAAGGTGTCCGGTCTTTTCCCTGTATTCCGGATAATGCTCCTTTATCCACTCTTCAAAACGTGGAGAGACTGCAAGTATGCGGTCCGAAAGCCTCATCATCTCCCTTTCGTCAGAGGCCATCCCTTCATCCGGCACCAGGTTTATACTGTTCTCGTACTCAACGGCCCCATGCATTATGTAAACCGAAGGGATCCTCTTCCCGGCCCACTTCATACCCAGGATATTCTGCCTTGAATGGCCGGAAAAAACAACTCCGTCAGATCTCCGGATCTTAAGCCATAGCTCCGCTGCCCTCGCGAGCTTTGAGCGCCTCTTTTGATACAGCGTATTCCCGGGCATGGCCCGCAAAAGAGCCTTTGTAGCATTGGCGGGGCCGGTGCCGCTGAAATGGTCTCCCACCAGAAAATACCGGGGTTCCGCCAGGTACATTTCTTTTCCCTTTTTCATCCACTTCATGGCGGAGAAAAAGCTCATGGAATCCCTGTAAAGTCCCTTCTTTCTCAATGCAAACTGCAGACAGAGAAGGGAATTCCAAAGGGGGGACATTCTATAATATCCCGCTCCCCTGTTCCTGAAAAATTCCTCATTATAGCCTCTGAACCAGCTGGATTCATTTTCCACCGTTCCGGCTATCCTTATGGGAACATATGTTATTTTTAATCCCGCCCTTATGGCATCAAATAAAAAGATATTCTCTTCACCCATGCCGTATTTTGCGCCGGCGCCGAAAAGCTCATCCATCCTGAGGCCGGCAGCCTTTATTCGGGACAGGCGGAAAGCGATCTCCGGGGAAAATATCTTCATGGCGTGAAGCCGGTCCAGCTCCCTTTCCCGGGAAAATACCGGTTCATGCCTTTCCGGTCTTTCCACAAAGAATACAAGGATGTCCGAGGAGGGATTCCTGGAAAATGCATCCCCTATCACCTTCTCATAGTCATCCCTGTACAGAACGTCATTATCACAGAAAATGCAGAGCTCCCTGCCGGAAAGCGCCGCCTCCCTCATAGCCATATTCCGGCTCTTTGAAAGGCCTCTTTCTTCGGTACTCACCATAAAGCAGTCCCGCTCTTTATCAAAATAGCGCTCCTCCCTGTCTCCCTGATTTATGATGACAGAGCTGCCCCTGATATTCAGTTTATCAAGTATGGAAATATCGGATAGTCCCATGGCAGAAAGGAGGACCGTGACTGAACCCATCAGATCCTCCTCATCACCGCGTGAAATGCATAGAAAACGAAGCACCAGGCGCTTCTTATCAATCCGAGATGCTCCACATTCCTGTAGAGATTCCAGATCCGTTTTATGGCAGTGAGCTTATTTGACGAAAGGGTGCCGCCGCTCCTTCTGTAGATGGTAAGGGGACGGTTAAGGCCCCAGGCGGGTATCCCGGTCTTCATGACCTTCCACCAGCAGGCCGTATCTTCGCTCGGCACGTCCGGCATATACATAAGCTCCCTCGGGAGCTTTTCGCTGTCAAACATCACCGTGCTGGTGAAAATAGTGGTATTCTTAAGGGCGTCCTTATACCTCATATGAAATGGCACCCGGACTATCCTGTCTATGGACACGCCCTTTTCATCCGCAAATTCATATCCGGTGAAGGTGAATTCCGCACCTATCTTTTCCTGAAATTCTATCTGCTCCCTGAGCTTCTCGGGCTCCCACATGTCGTCGGCATCAAGAAAGGCTATATAGCGCCCCTTAGCCGCATCTATACCCATGTTCCTGGCGTTGGCGGCCCCGTATTTATCTCCGGAGGACAAGAGCCGTATCTCCTGATCCCCCTTCCCCTTACGGATGTCAATAAAGTCATTGATTATCTTTACGCTGTCATCCTCAGAATGGTCATCCACAAGGATCATTTCCCAATCCGAAAACTCCTGCCCCGCAACCGAGGTCATGGTATCAAATATAAACTTTCCGGCGTTATGCACCGGTATTATCACAGAAACCGTTGGCATGGATCCACCTTATTCCTTCTTGTCATTCTCACTGCTTCCGGCAGTCACATCACCCGCTGCCCCCTCGGTACTCTCCTTTGTAAAGAGTATCTTCAGTGTCAGTATCATAAGCTTTATATCGAGCCAGATGGAATAGCTCTCGATGTAATACAGATCAAATTTCAGCTTGTCATAGGGTGGAGTGTTATACTTCCCGTACAGCTGGGCAAAACCGGTGATCCCGGCTCTGACCTTGGTCCTGTAGGCGAATTCCGGCATGGTCTCCTTGAATTTCTCAATAAATTCCGGCCTCTCCGGACGGGGTCCCACAAAGGACATATCCCCCTTGATCACATTAAAGAGCTGTGGAAGCTCGTCTATCCTGCACTTTCTGATAAAACGTCCTATGGGAGTTATGCGGGGATCGTTCTCCTTCGCCAGCACCGCCACTCCCTTTGATTCCGCATTGACTATCATGCTCCTGAACTTGATTATTTTGAAACGCCTGTTATTCTTTGTACATCTCTCCTGCATGTAAAATACAGGCCCCCTGTCATACAGCTTTATGGCAATGGCGGTAAGGAGCATTATGGGAGATGTCACCACTATGAGCACAAGAGACAGGATTATGTCAACCAACCTCTTTATTATCCTTTCCTCGTATTCCAGGGGATTTCCCTCAGTCAGAAGGAGAGGCGTATCAAAGAAATGGACCTGGCTGGATCCGTTTAATATGATATCCGTGATCTTCGGCATGGAATAGATCCTCTTTGATTCCTCATAGCAGTACTTGAAGATATCATTTCTGTCCCCAGCGGGAATATCCCAGAGCATCACGGTATTGTATCTGTCTATATGACTTTTTAATTCTTCTTCGGGAAGATCCGAGCTTATGACCTCGGAAACATTGAACTGGTCCTGTCTCTCCCTCAGTTTCTTCTTGAAATCCTCAACAGAATCCCCGTTGTAGATGAGGAGCACGTCATAGGGCCTGAATTTCATGGAATAGAGACTTCCAAAAAACGAGATCCATAGAAAAGAAAGGATGATCTGCAGGATAAATACAAGGATCAGCGGACGGATATCGGGAAATTTATAGGACAACAGCATCACGATAAAGTAAAAGAATATATCGGTCAGCACAGCGGTAAAGAGGAAGGAAAACATCACCTCCCCCACCTTCCTTAATCCAACCAGCAATCCTCCGAAGACCTGTCCCAAAAAAAGAAAGACACCTATATAAAGCGCCATTACAAAGATATGGCCCCTTAAATACAGCTGTGTCCTGAATTCCAGATTGTAGATCCTGTTCAGTACGTACAGTATCATCCCCGAATTAAAGAGGATCATCACCGCGCATACCACCAACATATAAAGACGCCTAAGGGCATCCGACGACTTAAAATTCCTCATGAAGAGCTACCTTTTATCCAAAAGAGAAAGGGCTATGGCCCCCGGGATACCGAGAACGGAAAGAGCCGGCGAAAGACTGTATCTCTCCTTAAGCTCCTTTCCCACAAGAGGTCTGAATCTGAGGTAATGACTGATATATTTTAACCTTAAGACAGAAAAATCCGTATATTTAGACCGGTTTACATAATATATGTACCAGCCCCCGGGATTCTTTTTTCTGAGTTCCGCCGCCCTGTCTGTCAGGCCGTCATCCCTCAGGGTGCACACAGTCAGTATCCGATCCAGAACCGACAGGGTGTAACTCCGGTCTATCTCGTCATATACCACGTCCTCAGGCACATACTTTTCCCCTTCTATCTCGGGAAAAGGATATTTCTTCAATATCTCCGTCCTGTAGATAAGGGTTGTTTCTCCCTTAAATCCTTTTCTGTACAATCCGGAAAGGGTATCCTCAGTGACATCCGGAAGCTTCTCACCATACAGCTGATGCGTTTCATCTGTTCCCTTATTTGCCACAATGCCTGCAAGAGCGCTGTTTTCCGAAACCCGGGTCCACCGTCCCAATATATCAGAAACGGCATTAAAAGTAAAACGATCGTCGGAGTCCAGACATACAAAAAGCTCGGTATCAGCCATCTCCACAGCCCTGTTATGAGCCCTCATCTTTCCGCCGTTCTCCTGACGGAGTATTTTCATTTCTATCCTGCCCTCCGCCTCAAAGGACTTAAGGACCTCAAAGCTCTCATCCGTGGAACCGTCATCGATGGCAAGCCAGACAAAGTCCTTTTCACTCTGCTTAAGAAGGCTGTCATAAAGCCGGGGAAGCATATCTGCCCTGTTATACACAGGAGTAAATACCGTGAGTTTTTTCAAAAAAAGCGCCTCCCTCCGCCTGTCACTCCATATGGCTGTAATCCGCCAGTTCAAAATAACGGGGATCTTCCAATTCAAACTTGTAGATCACCCTTGTCCCGGTAGTACCCACATATTCCAGCCCCGCGTCCTTAAGGTACTTAAGCATCGGGGAGATCTTCTCCACCACCACAAACTGGGTGTTTGTCACATTCAGGGCCTCCCTGAAGCTGTCCTTATCAATGTCCTCATATTTTGCCACTACGGATAAAAGCCTGTCCACGTACTCATTCTTTTCCTCCGTCAGCTCATCCCTCTCCGCTCCGGAAAGGAAGTCCAGGTACTGGGTCCTGTCACAGGCAAGGAGAATGGTGGCATCATACTGCCTGATCTCCATCTGCATATCCCGGTCCATAACAGCCACAGGGTACTTCATATCCGTGTTGTTCCTTATCATCTTTGAAACCGCTATGACCTCATTCGGGATCTTGTAGACATTTTCCTTCGGAGTGTATCCCCGGTCATAGATAAATACCCCGGCTCCCATGAGGAACAGCAGTA
>CADBTX010000017.1 GCA_902797705.1 uncultured Lachnospiraceae bacterium
AATGGCGCGGTTATTGTAATCTTCCAGTATCTCCCGGACAACAAAGGCCTTAGCGCTGAGGCTCATATACCTCTCGTCTCCAAGTTCACCCCTTCCCACGACTCTTATCATCTCCATGGCATGACCGAAGGCCTTCAGGGTTGCATAACGCTTTACAAAGGACTTCTCTCCTTTATCGTTCATGAACTCCTCATTGTCCTTGTAGTCAAATATGGAGAGGTCCAGTTCTTCCAGTTCCCCGAGCAGCTGCTTATAAGCATCTACTCTGGTGTCAGACTCCGCGATCATCTCCAGCTGCTTATAATGAAGGCTGCTTACAGGATGCTCCTCTTTATCGGTTTCATTAACTCTGACAGAGCGCTTCTGTTCCAGATAAAAGGACAGATCCCTCATAACAAGAGATACCTGGTCCACATCCTCTCCCACATTTTCCAGGAAAGTATCCTTTTCCTTGTCGTTGTAGGAGGTAATGGTCTCCACCTCACCGTCCGCTGAGGGAAGCATTATATCCTTGCCGTATCTGGCATTTCTACCATGCTGAAGCAGGTCGTCAAGAGACTCTTCCCTCTGCCAGTGGCACTGGTTCATGAGATTGATCATCTTCGCCTGATCTTCAGCCCGTTTCTTAAATCTCTTTCCTCTCTTTGTCTTCTGGGAATCGCTTAAGGACGCGATGCGGAAGGCATCTGTTGCACCCTGTATACTGCTGTTTATATCCGACTGCGCAGGTATGGTACGGGAAGTGAGCCAGGTGGAACCGGAGCTTTTGGAAGAGATCTCCTTCATATCCTCTCCCAGGGTATCCTTCTTTTTAGCGCTTTCAAGGATCAGCTTTATGGCAGAATTGCTCTTCTTCAGCTTTTCTCTCTCATAAGCTTCCCGTCTCAGCTGTATCTCCCTGCTTTTCAGCCCGGAAAGATCTTCCGTCATCTTTATTTCATATTCCGGCTTTGCGAACTGCTGTCTGTAGGCATTGATCGTAAGGCTGTTATCTGTTCTCTGCTGCTCAGTGACCTCATTCTCCACGTGTCCCATATTGTTCTCCTCTTGTTTTTAAGACATGCGTTCTCTTATCGTGTCCGCAAAAAATGTTCTCTCCGGCAAAAGCATTCTGATGCCGCTGATAACGGCGCCATCCTTTTTCAAAAGATCCGGTGACTGGAGCAGTTTTTCCGGAAGCTTCACCATATCATCATTCATGGTAAGAAATACGAGTTCCCTTTCCCCGATCCCCATCTTTTCCACAGTCAGCACAAAGGCCTTCAGGAGTTCCCATAACTGAACCGCATCATTTGAAAAATTCACAAGATAGGAAACCGTGACCACTTCCGAGCTGGCCCGGCATAATACCATTCCTCCCGGCTTTCCGTTTTCGGGACGGAAATTCGTGAGAGACAGTTCCTTTGAAAAGGAGCGGTCATCGATGATCGAAGGATCCAGCTCGTTATCCTCCAGTGCTTTTCGCAGTATCCCCCTCTCCTCTTCAGAAAGACCGGAGATCCTCGCCACCCGGTTTCGTAAAGGCCCGGCAAAAAGCTTTTTCGTAGCGGGAGATTCCAGAAAATCCCCTATCTTTGCCCGGTATGCCACCCCGTCCCGGAAGACCTTAAATCCCCTTGAAAGGATGAAGGCGTGGATATCTGCAGCACTTTCCGGATAATTAACATGAAGGGATATCAGTCCGGCACTGTAAAGCTCCTTTAAGGTATCTTCAATAAGCGCGGTCCCGATCCCTCTTCTCCTGAATTTTTCATGAACGTAAATATAATCAAGGATCAATGAGCCGTCCAGTTCGCTGTAAAGCGCCACCCCTGCGGCCATATCCTCTTCTATTGCGCCTACGCACAGCACGTAGTCATCACTTTTAAGCCCCGGCATCAACGGCAGGAAAGCCTGTTCATTTTCCCTGCCTATCCCCGTAAGTTCCATAATCTTTCTATGCCGTTCCTTTCTTTACTCCAGATCCCGGCGCCCGCTAATGTCGGCGCTGCGGTGACAATGATGATCAGAATGAAACCTTCTCAGGCTCCTTCGTGAAGGAGCTGAAGGTGGCGCAGGCGTCCTTGAAATAGAACACCTCTGTATTCCCGTCATCGACATCATACATGCTCTTAAGGGAAGGATATGCCTCAAGCATGGCCTCTCTTGCTTCCCTCCTGTCATCTTCCACCAGCGTTCCCGCTACTCTCAGCCATTCACCGTTCTTAAAAGCACAGATCTCAACCTTGGGATTTTTGTGTATCTGTTTTGAAACGTCCTTCACCTTTCCGGTCTGGATATAGAGTTTCCCTTCAAAAACATTTGCTGTCCCGAAGGGCCTCACCCTGGGCTGATCCCCGTCCATGGTGGCAAGATAATAGGTCTCCGCATCCTTTAAGAACTTAACTACTCTTTCCATAACATAACCTCCTTAAATAAAGATTTGATGTAAAAAATCCAGACGGCTCTTTACAGCCTCTGCGACTATACTGCTGTTTTTAGCCATATCAAATGAGTGCACCGTTCCCTTAGTCTCATTTAATACCACTCTCACTCCCGCTGCCTTCAGTTTTTCAGCGTATTCAACCCCCTCATCATGGAGGGCGTCAAATTCCGCGGTCTCCACATAGGCGTCGCAGAGACCCTCAAATGACTCAGCCTCTGTCGGAGACATGTAATATTTATTCCCCTCCGACCAGTCGGACCGCACTATCTTCCTGTAGGAATCGATGGCCTCTCCGTTTACTATGGGTACATCCCTGTACTTTTTCATGGAGGGAGTATTGTAGCGCATGTCCAGGCTTGGATACAAAAGCAGCTGTCCCGCGGGAGCAGGCGCCAAGCCGTCCCGTGCAAGAAGTGCAACAGCCGCGGTCATTGTCCCTCCCGAGCTGTCACCGATAATGGCAGTCTTCTCCGGTGATACGCTGTATCTCTCATCCTTGACAAGTGTATTGTAGACCTCCAGTCCCTCAAGTATCTGAACGGGAGGATTGGTCTTTGGCGCGAGATCGTGCAATACAAGAAATACCTGACATCCGGCTCCCCTGACCATCTTCTCCGAAAGGGCATAGTGGTATGGCAATGCCGGAAAAAGATCCGCTCCCCCGTGAAAGAACACCACGGTCCGGCTTATCTCCGGCATGGGATCGGGTCGATACCAGAGAACGGGAATACTTCCCTTCTTTGAATGTACAGACGGTATCTTTATCTCTTTTATATCAATTCCCGGCTTCGATCTCTGCTTGGAGGCCAGTCTCCTGTACAAAAGCTGTACCAGTTTTACCTGGAAACGGGTCTTGAATACCGGGATCTTTTTCAGGGAATCAAATTCATGGCTTATGGCATAGCCCTTCCCCGGCTCCGACACCTCTTCTTCGGCGGAAAGCCGCACATCCAGGATCATCTTGTCCGGGAATACGATAAGGCGGATATCTTCAGCCAGATTCGCAAGTATGGAATGACTTATCTCCTGCCACTGTTCATCATTCTCCAGGATATGATCGAAGGCTGCGTAATCATATGACTGAAGGGTCCAGATGTAGGCCGGGGCATCTTCTTCAAAGCCCATCTCCTTCAGGTCTTCCGTCTGAGCCTTCCGGACTCCCAGTTCCTCCGCCTTAATGCTGTTCTTCTCCAGGCCCTCATATCCGCACTCATAGAGCATACGGAGCTTTCCCGTAACGCCTCTCGCATTCTCAGACAGTGTGGCAAAGTCTTCCTCCCCCGGGCGCTGCGTCTTTTCTGTGATCAGACGTATCCTTACTCCCTTGTCAGTCTCATCAAAATGAAGCTCCTCCGGACGGCCGGTCTTTAAGAGGCCGATCATCTCCATCGTCTCTTCTCCGGCGAGACAGAGATGTCTCATGTCCTTTTCCTTAAGGGCATGCTCTTTTGAATACTTCCCGGCGCCCTCCATCACTGTTTTTTTAAGCTCTTCTGTTCCCTTTTCCCAGTCAAGCTTTATAACCATATCATTCATTATCATTCCTTCCTGTCTGCTGTCGTAATATAGTAATAATTATATCACGGTGCAAAAATCCCCGTTTTTCACACCGATCTTTATCTTCCCCCCGTTTTTCAGCTTTCCGAAAAGGATCTCGTCAACAAAAAGAGGTTTTATATCGTTTCTTATGACCCGGTCTATCTCCCTGGCGCCGAATTCCACGCTTATCCCCCGTGCCTTCAATAATTCCCTGGCCTTTTTATCCATTGTCACGGTGATATGCCTGTCCTTTAACTGATCTGAGAGTTCCTTAAGCTTCTTTTCCACTATCCGCGCCGCCATATCATCATCCATGCTGTTAAATACAACGGTCTTATCCAGACGGTTTCTGAATTCCGGCTGGAAGATCCTCTTTACCTCCTCCGTGAGGACGCTGTTATCCACCCTACTCTCAAAGCCGATTCCTCTTTTTCCCAGCCGGTTTGCACCCGCATTGGATGTCATTATGAGCACCACATTCCTGAAATCCGCTTTTCTTCCCTGATTGTCCGTAAGGGTGGCGTAATCCATGACCTGGAGCAGGACATTGTAGATATCCGCATGAGCCTTCTCTATCTCGTCCAGAAGCAGCACCGAGGAAGGGGATCTGCGTATGGCTTCAGTCAGTATGCCGCCCTCCTCGTATCCCACATATCCCGCAGGGGAACCGATCAGTTTTGCAACAGCATGCTTTTCCCCGTATTCGCTCATGTCAAAGCGCAGGAGCTTCACTCCCAGCTCCTTTGCAAGCATTCTGGCTATCTCTGTTTTTCCCACCCCTGTGGGCCCCACAAAAAGGAGACTTGAAAG
>CADBTX010000018.1 GCA_902797705.1 uncultured Lachnospiraceae bacterium
AGAAAACCGGTGACATCAAACAGTTCTCTTACGGAGGCCATCTCCCTCTTTATCACCCTTATCATACTGTTATATTTTATAAGATCAGGATGGAAAAAGATCCTGATAAAATCCAGGGGAAGGTCCATTATCCCCCCGGTCAGGTTTTTTCCCCCGAAAACTATCCAGGAAAAGCTTTCCAGGCTTTTTAACCTGTCCCCTGCAGTATCCAGTTTTTTCCTGTAGGCTTCAAGTCCGGGAGCTCCCGGTATCTTCTTATTCTCCTTCAGTTCCTTTATGAGATACCTAATGACGGGGATATAGGGATCTGTCTCCGCCTTTCTCTTAAAGTATGTAAAAACATTGAATCCGGCAGCGATAAGAAACATGACGAAGCCGGCCGGAGGGTAAATAAAGATAAGACAGAGGGATACGACTCCCAGTATCAGTGCCGAGATATGGACCAGGTCGCTGTCCGTTCCGGCATCCTTAAGGCTCTCAAGCCTATCATGAAAACAGTCGTTTTTTAATTCCTCCTGTTCCTCAAAAGCACGGATATACCTGTCCCTTAAAGCAGTATCTTTCCGAAAAAGATCTGAAACCCTTCCCCTCTCCTTTAATTCCTCCTGTCCCTCTTTTGTAATAAGCGGACGGCGAAGCATATCATACAGATATTCCCCGCCGTTTCGTGAACAAGTTCTGTCAAAGGATTTAAGAAAAAGATCCAGATCCAGATCATTCCATGTTATATCGTCTATTCCGTATTCCTTATCCGGCAATGCCGCTCTCCCTGTTTATCCGTTCCACCGTTTTCTGAACCTCATTATAGATCTTCTCTTCATCTCCGCCAATATTAAAACGCCCGTTTTCATACCTTATCACACCGTCTATCATGGTGAGGCAGACATTCTGCTTTGAGCCGGAGTAAACAATATTCTTGACCGTATTGTTAATCGGCTGCATATTAGGCTGATCGAGATCTATGACTATGAGATCCGCCTTCTTGCCCGGTGACAGACTGTCGCACTCCGGGGTACCCAATGCTCTTGCCCCGTCAGAACAGGCCATCTTCAATACCTCCTTGGCATCCACAGCGGAGGCATCATTTTCCTTAAGCTTTGCAAGGGCCGTCACCAGGAACATCTCCCTGAACATGTCAAGACAGTTATTGCTGGCGGGACCGTCGGTACCGATACCAAGGGTAACCCCCTCTTTCAAATATCTGGATATCGGCGCTATGCCGCTTGCAAGTTTCGCGTTGGAAGCGGGATTTGTAACAACCGCTATGTTTCTTTTCTTAATGATCTCAATATCGTTATCCGTAACATGCACGCCATGGAAGAATACAGCGCCATAGTCAAAAAGCCCCAGAGAATCCAGGTATTCCACGGGAGTCATGCCTCCATGCCTCTCCCTGCAGCCCTCCACCTCTTTTTCGGTCTCGGACATATGCATATAGACCGGAGCCTTAAGCTCATGGCTTAATTCCGCTACCTTTACAAGGAGTTTTTCGGAACATGTGTATTCAGCATGTATCCCCAGCCTGAAGGAAGTAAGACTGCTTCCCCTGTTCAGCCTGTCATACCAGTCCCTCAATCTGTCCAGATCCTGTGAAAAATCATTCATACCACTGCACTGCACGCAGCGGATACCGGTTTCCTCCGTGGCTCTGGCGATGGAATCGGGAGTGAGATACATATCGCAGATCTCTGTGATACCGCTTGTGAGATACTCCATCACAGCAAGCTTTGTGGCATAGTAGATATCATCCTCAGAAAGCAGAGCCTCCCTGGGGAAAACCTGCTTATTAAGCCACTCATCCAGCTTCATGTCATCCGCCGCCGACCTTAGGAAGGTCATTCCTGAATGTGTGTGGCAGTTCTTAAAACCGGGCATTATGAGATTTCCCTTCAGGTCGATCTCCCGGTCAAAACTAATTTCAGAACGTATGTTACTATATTCCGGACTGTCCTCTTTCCCGGAAAAAACAATGCTGTTGCCCTTTACCGCAACAGCAGAGTTATCCATCAATGTGACATCATCGTCAAATGATAAAAGATTCCCGTTATAAAATAAAGTATTCAAAGCGACATCCCTTCTATTGATCTTATCACGAGTTCCTTAAACATGGGTGCTGCCTTGGCGCCTGCCTCAAGCACTTCCTCTTCCGTAAGTTTATTCTCGGAGATCCCGGCGGCAAGATTTGATACGCAGGAAATCCCCACAACCCTCATGCCTGCATGGTTAGCCGCAATGGCTTCCACAACGGTGCTCATTCCAACTGCGTCAGCTCCCAGAGTCCTGAACATCCTTATCTCCGCAGGAGATTCGTAAGAGGGACCCGTAGTCTGGACATAAACCCCCTCCTTAAGGTCAATACCCGCTTCCTTTGCCTTACTCCTGACTATGTCGCAAAGCTCGGGATCGTATACGTATGACATATCCGGGAACCTAACACCGAATTCCGGTATATTGGGCCCGATAAGAGGATTCGGAACAAAGGAGGAGATGTGACCGGTCATCAGCATGAAGTCTCCGGCCTTAAATGAGGGATTGATGCCCCCGGAGGCGTTGGTAAGGAATAATATCTTTGCCCCCATGAGCCTCATTATCCTTAAAGGTAATACAACATCCGTTATGGGATAACCCTCATAGTAGTGTATCCTGCCCTTCATGCAGATAAGCTTCTTTCCCCCAAGGGTTCCGTAGATAAACTGTCCCGCATGTCCCGGCGCCGTTGAAACGGGAAATCCTTTGATATCCTTATAGTCTATGACTCCCTGAACATCGATGTTATCGGCAAAGTCTCCGAGACCGGATCCCAGTACCAGGGCGATCTCCGGCTCAAAGTCCGTCTTTTTCCGGATATCGTCATAGCAGTTCTTTACCTTTTCATAAATCTCATTTGCCAATTAAATTTCCTCCGTTATCAAACACAGCGTTTATTCGGTACCCTTTTCAGATCTTATCTTCATCGTCGAAGAATTCCACGTCTTCTATTCCGGATTTCTTATCCTTGTCCTTCAGAGCCTTGATCTTATATCTGTTCCTGGAAACCTCCCGGTCCCCGTTCTCCACTCCGAAAAGGATCTCTTCGGCTCTCTCCCTGCTGTTATCGTTTACAAAAATAACGCACATCTCTTTTGCGCCGTTATACTCATGTCTCCTGAAAAAGGGAACCTTCTCCCATTTCTCGAGATATGAGATACCGGCATTGACAAGGCGGCGCACAAAGGCATCCTTTTTATCAATATCGACTGTTCTTAATATTTCTACTTCGTTGTTTACCATTTTAAGAATGTACCCACACAGGTGTTCCCACAGGAACAGCAGCATAAAGAGGAGGCATAAGTGAAGGAGGCACGTTTATGCAGCCGTGAGAGCCGTTGGTCTTGTATATCTCTCCGCCGAAGTTGCTCCTCCAGTTTGCATCATGTATTCCCACGTTATTTACGATCCTCATCCAATAGTGTACAAAGGACTCATAGTCCTCACCCTTCAGAGTCCTGTCCAGCTGCTTGTACTGAACCGAGAAAAGCCCCTGGGGGGTGTTGTGTCCGGCTCTCACATTACCTGTGACAACAGGTGTTGCGTATGTGGCTGCACCATTCTGGAAAAGAGTAAGTGTCTGGGTTGTGATATTGATATCGATGTAATTACCCGCGTTGATATCCATATTCACGGGAGTGGATATGACTCCCGGCGTCTCCGGCTTAGCCTCAGAAACATCCGGAACAGCAGGTAACTCCACAGGGCTTACCGCTTCGGCCTGTACAGGAGCGGTTACCGCCACATACTTTGGAATATGGACTCCGGGAACCTCAGTTCCGTTTATCACCCCGAGAAGATAGTTCACTTCGGCAGTCTGATCGATGACCGCCACAGGGGTGTTGTATCTGTCCGCAAGAGCGGAAACAAAAATATTTATCACAGCAGGATTCTGCCTGAAAAGATCGATAGAAGCTGAATCCACCGGAAAGATCTCACTCTGCCCCTCCGGTATGGCAAGCCCGGTAAACACGTAATTCACCGTCTCACCCTCAGCCAACGCCTCTTTATGCCCTGCCACCGGCAGCAGCAAAAATGCGGCTATGGCAATAAACAATAATCTTTTTAGCACTACTCTCATGATCTTACTCCTCCTGACCCTCATATCAGTTTTATTTTTACTGCCCTGATTTTTTAATGACTCTCATCAGAGGCTCATGGTCCTCATCCTCCTCATGATCCTCTGTTACATCATCCCCCGTATCATCCAGAATATCCTCATCGGATATATCGGGATAATCCTCTGCATAGCGTTCCCGCCCGTATGGAGACTGAGCCTTAAGAACAGTTCTCTCCCCTGTCCCTATGTTCACAGGCTTTCTCCTCCTTCTCTTCTCGAGCCTGGCTGCCTCGTGACCGGAAATAAGCGCCACAACGGCGATTATCAATATTGCCACAGGAATCTCTATCACCACACGTGAGAAAACAGCTTCACTGCTTTCCGCGTTCCTTACGCAAAGGTAAGCCTGCAGCAGGATCCCGGCTATGGAAGCTATGAGAAGGTTAAAACACCACAAATATGCGCTTAAGCGCCCCTCAGCGAATACAGTGTCGAGAAACGCTATACCCATGGTTATGGGAAAGATGATCAGCGCGGATATCTCTCCCAGCCTGAACCAGAACATCCATGCAAAAATGATTATGTAATTCAGTGTCAACATCAAAAGGGTTTTTTTAATTGACATATCACAACCCTTTAAGCAGTCCTAGTTTTTTACCACAATGTTAACTATCTTGCCCGGAACATAGATCTCTTTAACGATATCTCCGGTAAGTCTGTCCTTGACAGCATCCTTTGCGGTATTTAACACCTCTTCCTTGGAGGTTTCGGCAGCAACGCTTATTGTTGCCCTCATCTTTCCGTTAACCTGCACTGGGACCTCGATCATGTCCTCCTTCATGGCAGCCTTGTCTGCCTTGGGCCATGATGCCTTAAAAACAGATGTATCGTGTCCCAGCTGCTGCCAGAGTTCCTCCGCAATGTGAGGAGCAAAGGGAGCCAGCAGAATAACATATGTTTCCAATGTATCCTTATCAACGCCCGGAAGCTTGGCAAAGGCGTTATTAAACTCCATAAATCCGGATACAACTGTATTCAGCGAAAAACTCTCAAGCCTGGTTGTGATGGTATCGATAAGCTTGTTCCTGAGGCGGATAAGCTCCGTATCAGCCTTCACATCCCTGTCCTTATTCTCCATCACCAAATTCCAGAGCTTCACAAGGAATCTGTACACCCCGTCTATTCCCCGGTCATCCCAGGCGCTGTCCTGCTGGGGCGGTCCGATAAAGAGCTCGTAAAGCCTCAATGAATCACAGCCGTAATCTTTTATCATATCGTCAGGGCTGATAACGTTACCCAGAGACTTACTCATCTTGATACCCTTGGGTCCCAGCACCATTCCCTGGTTAAAGAGCTTAAGGAACGGCTCTTCAAAGCCGACAACTCCGATGTCGTAAAGGAACTTGGTCCAGAATCTGGAATAAAGGAGGTGGAGCACCGCATGCTCAACACCGCCGATATACATGTCAACCGGCAGATACTTATCGGCCTTCTCCCGGCTGATAAGAGCCTTGTCATTCTTTACATCCACGTAGCGGAGGAAGTACCAGGATGAACCTGCCCACTGGGGCATGGTATTGGTCTCTCTCTTAGCGTCCTTTCCGCATTTCGGGCACTTGCAGTTAACCCAGGAGTCAATGGCGGCAAGGGGCGATTCTCCGGTATCCGTAGGCTGGTAGGATTCCACTTCGGGAAGCAGCACCGGAAGCTCATCTTCAGGCACACTCACAGCTCCGCAGTCAGGACAGTGGATGATGGGGATAGGCTCTCCCCAGTATCTCTGTCTGGAGAATACCCAGTCACGGATCTTGAAGTTCTTTTTGGCTCTGCCGAAGCCCTTTTCCTCCACAATGTGAGGGGCCTTCACCTTTAGCTCAGCGGATTCCATCCCGTTCCACTCACCGGAATTTATCATGGTTCCGCTCGCCTCGGTATAGGCTTCCTCCATGTTCTCTATCTCCTTCCCATCCTTGGCGATGACCTGGATTATGGGAAGATCAAACTTTTTCGCAAAAGCAAAGTCTCTGTCATCATGGGCGGGAACGCACATGATAGCACCTGTTCCGTAATCTGCCAGAACATAGTCGGAAAGCCAGATCGGAATCTTTGCGTTATTCAACGGATTTAT
>CADBTX010000019.1 GCA_902797705.1 uncultured Lachnospiraceae bacterium
GAACAGCTATACCAGAGAAGGGCGGCAGGATCAGGATAAAGAAAGGAGTGACATAGACAGGATATGTCAGTCAATATCTTATTAAACGGATGTAACGGCCGCATGGGCAGAGTTGTCAGCGGCCTTGTTGAAAAGGATGAGGATACAAAGATCGTCGCGGGGATCGACATCAGCAGGGGAAGCGATAACGGCTTCCCTGTTTTTGAAGATATCGACAGCTGTGACATCCCCTCGGATGTGATAATCGACTTCTCTCTCCCCACAGGCACAGACAAGCTTATCGCCTATGCGCTTAAGCACTCTGTTCCCGTTGTACTCTGTACCACCGGGCTTTCGGAGAGCCAGCTGAATAACGTTAAGGCTGCTTCCGAAAAGATCGCGATCTTAAGGAGCGCCAATATGTCTCTTGGAGTGAATGTCCTTATCAAGGTCTTAAAAGAGATCTCCCCTGTCCTTGCCGCGGAAGGCTTCGATATCGAGGTGGTGGAAAAGCACCACAGGGAAAAGAAGGATGCCCCCAGCGGTACAGCCATCGCTCTGGCGGAAGCCATCAACTCCTCTCTTGACGAGGATTATGACATCGTATATGACAGGAGCGGCCGTGTATCAAGGCGTCCCGAAAAAGAGATCGGCATCTCCGCAGTCCGGGGCGGGACTATTCCCGGCGATCATGATGTGATCTTTGCCGGCGAAGACGAGACCGTTACCATCTCCCACAGAACCTATTCACGCTCTATCCTCGGAAAGGGCGCCATTGCCGCCGCTAAATTCCTTAAGGGAAAAGGCCCCGGCATGTATGATATGTCGGATGTGCTTTCATGAGATTCAGACCCTGTATTGATATCCACAACGGAAAGGTAAAGCAGATAGTCGGCTCAACCCTGCGGGATGGCTCTGATTCTGCAAGAGAAAACTTCATTTCCGGACATGATGCAGGATATTATGCAGGCATCTATAAAAGCCGCTCCTTAAGCGGCGGTCATGTCATCGTCCTTAACGGAAGAGATTCCGGATATTACGAAGCATCAAAAAATGCCGCTTTCTCGGCTCTTTCCGCCTTTCCCGGCGGAATGCAGTACGGAGGCGGCATTAATAATGAAAATGCCCGGGAATATCTGGATGCCGGGGCAAGCCATGTGATCGCCACAAGTTTTATCTTCAAGGACGGCATCCTCAACGAGGAAAACCTTTTCCTTCTTCAAAGGGAAGTGGGAAAGGAAAGGCTGGTGCTGGACCTCTCCTGCAGAAAGAAGGAGGACGGCTGTTACTACGTGACCACCGACCGCTGGCAGAAATTCACCGACTTTCGTGTCACGGAAAGGAGTCTCAGGGAATTATCGAATGAGTGCGACGAATTCCTGATACATGCCGTAGATGTGGAAGGAAAGGGACAGGGAACGGACAGCGCCCTTCTTGCCATACTTGGGGGATCCGGCTGCAGCTGCACCTATGCCGGAGGCGTCCACGATCTTTCCGACATCTCCCTAATAAGAGAAAAGGGACAGGGCAGGGTGGACTTCACAGTAGGCAGCGCCCTTGACCTCTTCGGAGGGAGCTTAAGCCTCGACGACATAACAGCAGAAACATATTAACACTCATCTGATGATCAAGAAACGTGCGCCGCCGGGCGCACCGCAAAAAAAGTCCTTGTCCCCGCCACAGGCTTTTCCCGTGGGGTGACAAGGACTTTTGTCTAGTTATTCATTACATTGCCGTTTTCATTCTCCTGAACGTGATTGTGTTCAGGTCTCAGATCGGCATTTCTCTTACGGCGGTTGATTATCTCCTTACCCCTTGCTCTCTTCTTTTCCAGATCCTCCGGATTTATCAGCTTCTTTCTCTGAACCTCACCCTCAAAACGTCTGAGTGATTCCGTATAATACGTTTTGGCACTGTCATAGACAACCATTGACAGAGAGACATTTTTTGCATCCCTTTCATTTTCGTCATGGACTCTGGCGCTGAACAGATCCATATAGGCATTATCAAAGGAACTGCAGGTCTGCAGCTTTGCGGCCGCGAAATTCTGTAAATCCGTGGACTTTTCCATTCTGTGTCTTCCCACAGTATTTTTACCCTTCCACCAGCAATCATGGGTGCTGTGGTATACAGCCGCCCTGTTCTTCAGATCAAAGAGGGCTTTCCGCACTCTATAGGGAGTGTAATCCGTCCTGTCCCTGAATTCCGCAATCTTTTCCAGAGCAGACTTCATAGCTGTATATTCCTTATTATCACTGCCCCTCTTCTGGACGCTGTTCAGCTCATCCAGCATATGGGCCGCCTCGCTTGCCAGAGTCTGAACCTCATTGTGGAAGGTATTCAGCTTGTTCAGCTTATCCTCCGTGATCCTCTTACCCTGTTCTGCTCCGTCCGCGGCACCCTGGATCTTTCTCGCCTCTCTCGGGATCTTTGAGAAAAGCTCTCCATCCGCTTTATGGGCATCCGGGCTTATGGTAAAGCCGTACCTTTCGGCGTTTCCGGTGTTTAATCCTCCGCGCTTGAAATTCTCAATATTTTTCTTTCTTTCCTCTTCGTTCTTACCTGCCAGGCTGTCGGTCACACCCTTATTCAGTGCTTCATTCAGGACAGATTTCATGGTCCTCTCACCTTCTCCGTCCATTACATCCTCTTTAACCGCACCGTCGATCTCTTTCAGGATAGAATCCAAGGCAGCTGCTCTTCGGTAGTTATAATCCGTGGCCTCCACAATGGCATCTCCCACATCCGAAAAGGCCCTGTCCTTTCCTGCAGCAACCGCAGCTTCGCCGTTAACGGCATCTGCCCCTCTGAAGATATCGGTTTCCATGATCCCGCCATTACGGATGCTCTCTTCCATCTTCCTCTTGGAGATACCTACCTTGGTCCTGAGTTCTCCCATATAGTGACCGGCGTTCTCCGCGAACTTGACGAGATTGTCCCTTTCCTCAGGTACAAAAGTTCCGTTTAAGGCGGTTCTTCCGAAAAGATCCCTCTTAAACCTGTTTAACACACTTTCAGCTGCATGATAGGTCTCATCCTGTACACCGTTTTTCTCCCGGTCAACAAAGGCCTGGATATCCGTGATCCACTCCACGGCTTCAGACATTCTTCCGTCCCTCACCATGGTTACCAGTTCTCTGTATACCCTGTCCTCATAGCTTTCGGCGTTCTCATTATCTCTCTGACGGAGCCTCTCATCCAGTTCGCTGACAAGCCTGATATCCTCTCTTTCCTCTTCCCATTCCCTAAACTCACGTTTTGCGGAATCAGTAAGGAATATGATCCTGTCCTCCATGAACTGCCGCTGTTTTCTCATGTCCTTCCTGTCCGGACCATGATAGTTTACAAGTGCTCTGGAAGTATAGGTGCTGGCTGCTGTTGTGATAAGCCGCTTCGTGGTCTTTTGATCCCTGAAAAGAGAAATGACGGTATCTGCCGTATCACCGAACTCAGCCTTATGAGCCTCCATAAATACCAGGCTGTCATATAAGGATCTTATGTATCTCGCCTCATAATGGGAACTAAAGCCCTTCTGTTTCGCAAGCTCAAAGAATTCATCCCGGCCTATGGCAGCGCCCTGAGGAGCGGCCTCGGCCCTCTCTTTTTCCCAGGCGGCAGCATTGACACTCCTCTCCCATTCCCTGATAACATCAGCATCATGAGCTTCCGGAGCTTTCACCTTCTGAGGAATGGTCTTTTTGACGTCATCAATGTACTTGTCGCTGATATTCCGTACGTATCTGTCAACCGCGAAAAGAAGCTCACTGTTGGAAAGATCCTTATCCATAAAGGCTTTCATCAGATAATCGGCATTTTCGATAGCAGTTCCTTTTAACCCCACCATATATTTCATTGCACCGTGGATAGCGTTTAAGAATCTTACATCATCCGTGGTATTGAAGCCTCTTTCCAGAGCTCTTTTTAAGAATTCCCCGGTGGTGACGCCTAAAAGCCTGCCATCTGCCTCTCTTCCCCTGAATCTCCTGAATTTTCTGTCGATCCAGGCTTCAAGCTCCTTTCCGTGATAGGATTTATTCCATTTTTCAAACTCCTCCTTTGACGAATCGGAAAGGAATTTGATCCGGTTTTCTATAATCTTTCTCTGTTTCCTTATGTCTCTCCTGTCCGGACCTTTGAATTTATCTATAGCTTCTGTCACATAGGTACTTGCCGCCGTTGTAGCAAGCCTCCTGGAGACAGCCGGATCCCTGAATAAGTCAATCACTCTTTCAGCTGTATTACCGAATTCTGCCTTATGCGCATCCATAAATATAAGGCTGTCATAAAGAGAATGGATATATCTGGCATCGTAGGGAGTATTGAAGCCCTTTTGTCTCGCGAGATCAAAGAACTCATCCCTGCCTATTGCCGCGCCCTCCGGTGCGGCGCTCGCTTTTTCTTCCTCCCAGGCAGCATTGGAGACACCTTTCTCCCACTCTTCAAGCTTCTTAAAGTCTGCATCCTTAACCTTTACATATCCCGGCTTGGAATCATTTATGCTTACGCTGTAGTTATCACCGGCAGATCTGCTGTACTTATCAGCTCCGGCAAAGAATACTTCGTTTGAAACCTCCTTATCCATAAAGGCCCTCATCAGAAGGTCTCCATCATCTGCCCGGGTTCCCGCAAGCACCACCTGGTGCTCCATTGCCTTGCGGACATTGTTCAGATACTCCGCATCCTTTTCGGTCTTAAATCCCCTTTCTGCTGCCCTTTCAAGAAAAGCATCAGTATCTACGCCAAAAAGCCGTTTCCCATCCTGTATTCCACTGATCTTCCGGAATATTTCCCTGAAGTCTTTTACAGGCTCCTCATGCTTCACAGGCTCTTCCTGCTGCTTTACAGCTTCTTCCCCCTTTACAGGTTCCTCCTGCTGCTTCACAGCTTCCTCCTGTCTTACAGGTTCAGGCGGCAGTTCTATCCTGCCAAGTTCCTCTCCCCGCCTTTCCCTCGCCAATTCTTTAGCTTCCCAGACATCGTAAGCAGATTCAACCGCATAATCATTATTGTCGAACTCAAGGAGGTACCTCTGGGGGGTCACATAGGCATAAATTGAGACCGCCATACGGATAACAGATTTATCGGTCTCCGGATCAAAAAATGCATCGATAATGTAGCC
>CADBTX010000020.1 GCA_902797705.1 uncultured Lachnospiraceae bacterium
AATGAGGTCATAACGAGATTCAAGACTGCCAAGGAATGGCTTGAAGGAAACGATTATACGGTCCGCAACCAGTTCCTTGTATTTCTTCAGGGTGAAAATGATGTGATAGAAGGGATCCCCAGTGAGCAGTATCTGACGGATATAAATGTTTTCTCCACAAGAATGTTCGTTTCCGGCATAGACAAGTTCTTGATGATAAGGATAGGGGGAGAAAAGGGAGCTCACGATGCCTTTAAGAGGATAGCGGATCTTCAGACGGAACTTTGCCGGACGGACCCGAGATTCGTGCTGGTGTCCACCCTGTTATCGGGAGTGGGGGACGACCACATGACAGACAGATATCATTACGATCAGGGAGTATTGAATCTCCTTGGAGAGGATGCGGGGCGAAACGGTGCATATTTTGCCATGAACCGCAAGGATCCTGTGATAAAGGATTTCAGCACAGGAGAGATGTACGAGCCAATGAGCTATGAAGGGATATGATATGGGAAAAGACAGGATTCTATTATTTATTCCGGCCTATAACTGTGAAAAGCAGATAACCAGGGTTTTGTACCAGCTTGACGCCGGCATGACGGACTATATCGAAGAGGTCATCGTCATCAATAACAGGAGCACGGACGGCACGGAGGAAGCCGTGCTGAAGTATAAGGAGTCCCATAAGGGGATGAACCTGAAGCTCTTTAGAAATGATGAGAATTACGGCCTCGGAGGCTCCCAGAAGGTGGCCTTTGAATACGCTATAAAGAACGGCTTCGACTATGTGGTGATGCTTCACGGAGACGACCAGGGTAATATATGGGACTTTCTCCCGGTGTTCCAGAGGAAGATCTACAGATATTACGACTGCGTCCTCGGCGCCAGGTTCATGAGGGGAAGCACCCTTCACGGCTATTCCCTTATCCGGACTCTGGGAAACATCGTCTACGATTTTCTGTTTGCGGCGGTCATAGGCCAGAGAGTATTTGACCTTGGGAGCGGCCTCAACATGTATGATGTATCCATGCTGAAGGACAGGTTTTACTTTAAGTTCCCGGATAACCTTATGTTCAATTACTGCATGGTCATGGCATTGCAGTACTATAACCAGACCTGCAGGTTTTACCCCATATCCTGGAGGGAAACGGATCAGGTCTCAAATGTGAAGCTTGGAAATCAGGCTGTTAAGGTGCTGAAGATGCTCATGTCCTACGCTTCATCCCCCTCCTCCATCACGGGAGAATACAGGGACAGGGAGATAAGCGCCTATACCTATGAGGAGATCAAATGAGCTTCAGCTTCAGCATAAGCTTTAATACAATATCTCTTTCAATGGTACTGCTGCTTTTTTTCGGTGCCCACGCATTTAAGTTCTTAAGGTTCTGGCTGGTTCTGATGGAAGAAAAGAAGCTGTCTTTTTTTGATATCCTTTTTCTCTATGTCAGGACTACCTTCGTAAATCTGATCATCCCCTTTAAGATCGGGGAACTGTACCGTGTGGCTGCGGTAAAGCATATGACAGGGTCGTATAAGACCGGTATCCTCCTCGTGGTGATAGACAGGTTCTTTGATACCCTTGCCCTTTTGACACTGACCCTGCCCTTTGAACTGCTGTACCTGAGGGGAACGGATCCGGTGCTGCTCATGCTCTTTGCGGCCCTTATACTTCTGCTCATCTCATATCTTTCCTACATGCCCTCCTTCAGATACATGAATAAATATATCATCACCTCAAAGAAGTCAAAGAGGGCCATGGTGCTTCTTGATATCCTGGACAAGGCTAATTCCTGGTATCTGTATCTTAAGAAGCTGATAAGAGGACGGAGCCCTCTCGTGTTTCTGGCATCTCTCTTCGGATGGATACTGGAGTTTTCGGCCCTTAAGATGTTTGCGGCCTCATTCGGCAGAAACTTTGATATAGATGCTTTCATACGTTATATAAATTCCCTGCTTTCCGGTGGAAAGGACCCTGTGGGGACAGGGTATAACATCATGGGGATAGTCATATTTGCCATAATGACGTTATGCTTTGCCGCTGCAGGCGGGGTAGGAAAAGGAGCCTCAAAATGAAAAAGGTTACGGTGATTTATGATGACAGGCAGAGACCCTCTGATGAGATAAGGGAGATCACCGGGGAAAAAAGCTTCGGGAAGATCATATACCGGAGATATTCCTTAAAGGACAGATTTGTTTCCGCAGTGTCAGAGGCGGCGGAAAGGGAGAAGATGGATGTGGAGATGATCTCCTTTTCTTCACCCTTTGAGGATCATCTTGAGAAACTGGATATGAGGAGGGCAGTGCTCCTCTGCTTTTCGGACTGCGTCATAAGGGATCCTTCCGAGCTCGCTCTCTTAATAAAAAAAGCGGGTTACTGCGAAGAGGATTTCAGGATAATGGCAGGGGACAGTGTGGCTGCCGTTATCTTCCGGGATGCGGAGTCCTTTTTAAGGCTTTCCGAAAAGGAGGCAGATGAGATACGGGAGGCGGCTAAAGAGTATGATGAGATACTTTCCATAGCCTTCAGTTCTGTTTCCGATAAGGAGGCCTTCCTAAGCTTTATCACCGGGGGCTTTGATTCCAGATATTTTAATTCCCTGTCCCATGACTCCTATACGGTGACAAAGAGGAGCAGCAATAAGGAAAAGATCTACGCCGAATATAAATTTTACTATCTCCTTCCGGAAAACATGAGGAGCTGGTTTGTACTCCCCTATGAATACAAGGATGAGGGGGAGAGCGCCTCCTACAGGATGCAGCGCTACCACATGACCGACCTTGCCATAAGATATGTTCACGGCGCTATTTCCACGGAGGAATTTAAGAAGATCCTTGACAGCCTCTTTGTCTTCCTGAAGGACAGGATGACAAAGAGAGTCACCTGGAACGAGTTCTATGAAAAAAGGCGCGAGCTCTACATCACAAAGGTGGAAAAGAGGATAGAGGATTTTAAGGCCTGCAGGGAGTTTCAGGAGATAGAGGGCTATATAAAGAGCGGGACTTCCTTTTCGGGAATAGACGGGATATTAAAGAAGTATGAGGATATTTATGATTCCATGGTGGGGAAGGTAAAGGAGGATCTCCGGAAGACCGTGAGCCACGGGGATCTGTGTTTTTCAAACATACTTTATTCCCCGGATGCATCCCTTCTAAGGCTCATAGATCCCAAGGGGGCCCTCGGTGAAGAGGAGCTTTATTCGGATCCTCTGTATGACATAGCGAAGCTTTCCCACTCTGTCTCCGGGCGCTATGACTTTATGAACAGCGGCCTCTATGAGATAGATATTGAAGAGGATATGAAGCTGAAACTCCGTATTGACGGGGATGTGCGGGAGTACCGCAGGATATTTGAGGATAAACTGAGACAGGAGAACATTGATGTAAATACGGTGCGGCTCTTTGAGTGCTCGCTTTTCCTTTCAATGCTTCCCCTTCATACCGACAGACCCCAAAAGGTTCTGGCATTTATTCTGAATGCCATAGACATATTGAGTGAACTTTCTTAAAGCGTATGGATATAAAGAGTATCAGAACAGGTATTGATAAGATAAGAGACTATGCGGAGAGGAACGGCTTAGAGGCAGCGGCCTTCCGTATCCTGGAGGGAGCAAAGGAATGGGCCGTGGACAGGGATTATTCCATAGAAGCCGGGATGACAGCCTATGACCGCCTTACTCCCGAGGATAAAAGAAGCGTTTATTTAAGCCTTATAATCCCCGTTTACAGGCCGGACATGGATGACTTTGCCCATCTTCTGGATTCCGTTATCCGTCAGACCTACAGATATTTTGAAGTGGTCATAGCAGACGGAAGCGAAAACTCCGATATAGAGAATGTGGTGAAGGCCTATGATGAGGATCCGGATATTGATATAAAGATCAGGTATATCAGGCTTGAAAAAAATCTGGGGATCTCAGGTAATACCAATGAGGCTCTACGCAGTGCGGAAGGGGAATATGTGGTATTTCTTGACCATGATGACTTCATTGAGCCGGACGCACTCTCGGAAAGCGTTAAGGCGATAGAAAAAGGAGCCTTCATTGTCTATACCGACGAGGATAAATACGACGGCTTAAGGGACAGGTTCGTATGTCCCAACAGGAAGCCGGGATTTGATCTGGATCTCCTTCTTTCAAATAATTATATCTGCCATATGCTGACCGTGAAAAAGAGCCTGGTGGAGGAAAGCGGTAATTTAAGGAGCGGATATGACGGAGCTCAGGACCATGATCTGCTCCTAAGGCTTTCGGAACTGGTACCCGGGGATAAATGGGCCCATGTGCCGAAGATCCTGTACCACTGGAGGATGACGGATTCCTCCACTTCCCTGAACCCGGGCAGCAAGAGCTACGCATATGAGAACGGGAAAAAAGCTGTGGAGGACTATCTTAAGAGAAGGGGGATAAATGCTCTGGTCACGGAGAGTGAGCACAGGGGATTTTTCAGGATCGACTATTCCCCGGCGGAGGTGGAAGGAAAGGATGTCTGTATCTTTGTGGACAGACGGCTCACTGCCCTCACCCCGCAGTACGAAAGGATCTTCAGAGGATATTTTGCCAGAGAGGAAGTCGGTATCGTCGGAGCCGCCATCATAGGAAAGTGGGGCAGGACCGTATGCAACGGCTATAAAAAGACCCCGGATGGAAGAAAAGAACCGGAGTATGGTAAAATAGATCACAGATTTTCAGGATATATGCACAGAGCCCACATGATCAGGGAAACGGAGGCGGTAAGCCTTCATGCCTTTGCCATAAGGCGTGAGCTCCTCCCCCTTGTGTCAAGGGATGTTTTCACCATGTGTGACAATGTCAGAAAGAAAGGATTCAGTGTCATCACCGATCCTAATATCGTATTCAGGCTTAAATGAAAGAAGTAACAGTAATCATCCCGAATTACATGGGAGAAAAATTCATAGGGGACTGTCTCAGGAGTCTGGAAGCCCAGAGCTATACGGATTTTGACGTGATCATGGTGGATAATGACTCTGAGGACGGAAGCATCGAACTCGTGAAAAGGGATTTTCCCCGGGTGGAGATAATAAGCCTCGAGGATAATTTCGGCTTTTCAAGGGCGGTGAATGAGGGGATAAAGAAAAGCGTCACACCCTTTGTACTCCTCTTAAATAACGATACGAAGGCGGACAGATGCTTTGTGGAAAAGATGCTTTCAGCCATAAAGAGGGATGAGAGGATTTTTTCCGTGTCTGCGAAAATGCTGCAGATGATGGCTCCCCATAAGATCGACGGGGCAGGGGATCTCTACAGCGTATTCGGCTGGGCCTTTGCAAGGGGAAAGGACAGAAGCGCATCCCGTTATACGAAGAGATGCGATATCTTTGCTTCCTGCGGAGGGGCCGCCATTTACAGAAGGAGCATATTGGACGAGATAGGCTGGTTTGACGAATTCCACTTTGCCTATCTGGAAGACATTGACATCGGCTACCGCGCGCGGATAATGGGCTACAGGAATGTGTATGAGCCTGAGGCGGTGGTGTACCACTACGGAAGCGGGGTGTCGGGCTCCAGATATAATGATTTCAAGGTCAGGCTTTCCGCCAGGAACAACATGTACATAATAATGAAGAACATGCCCTGGCCCCAGATACTCTTAAATCTCCCCTTCCTTATCTTCGGATTCGGGGTAAAGGCCCTCTTCTTTATCTGTAAGGGCCACGGGAGAGCGTATCTCTCCGGCATCAAAAGAGGCTATCTTCTTTGCAGGGAGGGCAGGAAATATCCCTACTCTCCGGCAAATTTCGGTAATTATGTGCGTATTCAGCTGGAGCTTTTGCTGAATGCAGTAAAAAGGATATTTGAATGATAAAGGATAATCAGCGGCTCTTTAACAGGGTCCATGTTCTATTGGATGCCCTTGTTATAGCCCTTTCATATAATGTCGCATATTTTATAAAGTTCCTCTCGCCCTGGGAGGATACTTCTGTGCTGCACCTCCCCTATTATATGTATATGGAGGCGCTGCCTTTTCTCATAGCGGGATATCTCTTTCTCTATTATGAGTTCAATCTCTACAATTCCAAGCGGGCTTCCGGAAGAGCAAGGGAATTCTATAACATAGTAAAGGCCAATACCGTTGGTATGGTGATCTTCATAGTCGTGCTCTATCTTATCAGGCAGGCCCACTTCTCCAGACGGATGATCTTTTATTTCTATATCGTGAACATCATTCTGGAGACTGTGTTCCGGAATATGGTGCGATATTTTCTCCGCTTTATACGCAAGAAGCGTTTTAATCTGAAATACGTGCTGCTCATCGGCTATTCAAAGGCCGCCATGAGCTATATCAATAAGCTCAGACTCAATCCCCAGTGGGGTTATGTGATCCGGGGCATACTGGATGACAAGGTGGAAGCAGGCACGGTCTATAAGGGCATCAAGGTGCTGGGGACCATTGCGAACCTGGAGTACATCCTTCCGGAAAACAAGCTGGATGAGATCGCCATCACCCTGAGCCTTGACGAATACGGAAAGCTTGAGGACATAGTGAGCCAGTGTGAAAAGTCTGGAGTCCATACCCAGTTTATCCCGGATTATAACGATGTGATCCCCTCAAGGCCCTATATGGAGGATCTGGACGGTCTTCCCGTTATCAATATCAGGCATGTCCCTCTTACAAACTCGCTGAACATGCTTTCAAAGAGGATAGTGGATGTGGTGGGAGCCATTTTTATGCTGGTGATATTTTCTCCCGTGATGCTGATATCCGCAATACTTATAAAGCTCACATCCCCGGGGCCCGTGATCTTTTCTCAGGAGAGGGTGGGGCTTCACAACCGTTCCTTCCAGATGTATAAATTCAGGACAATGGTTGTCCAGGATCCGGATGAAGAGGAGAAGGGCTGGACTACAAGAAATGATCCCAGAGTCACTAAGGTGGGGAGGATTTTAAGGATGACCAGCATGGATGAGCTTCCCCAGATCTTTAATATCTTAAGGGGAGACATGAGCCTCGTTGGACCGAGACCCGAGAGGCCCCAGTTTGTGGAGGAATTTAAGGAGAAGATCCCTAGATACATGATAAAGCACCAGGTGCGTCCGGGACTTACCGGCTGGGCCCAGGTGAACGGGTTAAGAGGGGACACCTCCATAAAGATGAGAGTGGAGTATGACCTTTATTACATTGAAAACTGGACCATGAGTTTTGATATAAAGATACTGTTTCTCACCCTTTTCACGGGCTTTGTCAATAAAAATGCCTATTAATGGATTTTGACAACGGTTCTTTTTTAGGTTATAGTTGATAAGTTGTAGTGAGCGGTAATGCTCGCTGAAAAATATAGATCTCGAGGAAGTAAAATGGCTTCAGGCAGCAGGAAATCCAGAAAGAAGCGCAAGAAACGGACCATGCGCCGCGTGGTGTTCGTATTTGAGATTCTGGTAGTGCTCTTACTTGCAGTGGCATTGTACGTGGTTTACAGGCTTGATCTGGCGGACACGGGAAATAAGGAAACCGTAGTGAAGGCCAAGGTAAATGAAGAGGTACAGGCCCAGATAGATGATACGGAAAATGACGACTGGAGAATGGACGGATATACAAATATCGCCCTCTTCGGCGTGGATTCCAGAGATACGAATCTTGGAAAGGGTGCCAGGACCGATACCATAATGGTGGCGTCCTTAAATAACAAGACCGGAGAAGTAAAACTCTGTTCTGTTTTCCGTGATACCTATCTCAATATCGGAAACGACACATATAACAAGGCCAACTCGGCGTATTCCAACGGAGGACCGGAGCAGGCCATCCAGATGCTGAATATGAATCTGGATATGGATATTGACGAATATGTTACCGTGGGATTCAAGGCTCTGGTGGACACCATCGATGACCTTGGGGGCGTACAGGTGGATATCAGCGAGGAAGAGATCCATTTCCTCAACGACTACCAGATCGGTACGGCAGAGGCCATTGGTATAAAGCAGAGCGATATAGTGAATGTGACAGAGAGCGGACCCCAGACTCTGAATGGACTGCAGGCCACCTCTTACTGCCGTATCAGATATACCAAGGGCGACGACTTTAAGAGGGCAGAGAGACAGAGGACGGTACTGACCCAGGTGGCGGAAAAGGCCATGTCGTCGGATATCTCCACCCTGAATGATATCATTGATGATATCTTCCCTCTCTGCAGCACCAGTTTTACAAAGGCGGAGATGGTGGAATATGCATCCAGAGTGGCCACCTATTCCATAGGAGAACAGAGCGGCTTCCCCTTTGAAAGGGTTACCGGAAATATGGGTAAGGCAGGAAGCTCCGTTGTGGCTGATGATTTCAAGCAGAATGTGGTAGAGTTCCATGAATTCCTCTTTGGGGATTCCGAGTATATGCCTTCCTCAACGGTGCAGACCATAAGTGATAAGATCGCAGCGGACAGGATGAAGAACGGTCTATAGGAATATGGGTGATCGGAGCGCAGACATAGTGATACTGACATATAAGCCGGATGACAGATTTATCCGGCTTTCTTATATGCTTCAGAAGCAGAGCATAAAGCCCGGCAGGATCATTGTGATAAATACGGAGGAAAAGTATTTCAATATGCCCCGGGACTTAAGGGAAGGACTTCCGGGACTGGAGGTACACCATATCTCCTCCAAAGAGTTCAACCACGGCGCCACCAGAAATAAAGGGGCAGGCTACTCGGATTCGGAGTTCCTTATTTTTATGACCCAGGACGCTGTGCCGGAGGATGAGCACCTTCTGGAGGAACTGCAAAGACCCATGGAGGACAGTAAAGTGGCGGTGTCCTACGCAAGGCAGCTCCCTTCAGGAGAGGCCGGGGAGATAGAGCGCTTTAACAGGTTATTTAACTACCCTGACAGGGACATACTGAAGACAAAAGAGGATATAAAAAAGCTTGGGATCAAAGCCCTGTTCTGCTCCGATGTCTGCGCCTGCTACAGGAGAAGCGTTTTTGACAGTCTTGGAGGCTTTGTATATACTGATTTCAATGAAGATATGATATTTGCGTACCATGCCCTGATGGCCGGGTACGGTATCTATTATGCTTCCCGGGGGAAGGTCATTCACTCCCATGAGTATTCTCTTATGCAGCAGTTTAAGCGGAATATCGTCCTTGGCAGATCCCAGAGACGGCATCCCGAGGTATTTGGCGGCCTGGTAAGTGAAGGGGAGGGAAAGAAACTGGTAAAGGGCTGTATCTCCTATCTTCTAAAGAAGAGGAAGCCCTGGCTCATCCCTGTATTTGTTGCGCATTGCGCAGCCAGATATGCAGGGTTTCTGATCGGAAAGCATTTTGATCATCACGGAGAATAAGATATGTGCGGAATAATCGGATATACCGGAAAAAACAAGGTTAAGCCCATAATAATCGACGCCCTCACAACCCTGGAGTACCGGGGT
>CADBTX010000021.1 GCA_902797705.1 uncultured Lachnospiraceae bacterium
CCGCACCACGAAATCCGTGGCTCCGATAAGCTTCATTATGGAAATCTCCTCACGGCGGACGGTGATACCGATGGCCACCGTATTGCTGATAAGGAAGATGGACACTGCGAGCAATATGAGGATTATGCCCATTGAGACATAGCCGATAAGAGAGTTCACACTGGTGAGCATGGTGGCGACCACTGCAGATTTCCTGACCTGTCTCACCCCGGGAAGTGACTCGATATAGGTCACGAGATTTTCCTGCATGGAGATGTCATTCATATAGATCTCGTAATTTGAGTCCTCTGCCAGAGGATTGTCATCACCGAAGCTGTCCACATAGTCACCCAGATTCTCCGCCTTAAATGATTCCCAGGCTTCCTCTGCCGAGACATACACCACCTTTGAGACTTCCGCTCTTTTCGCGATCTCATCTCCGATGACCTTTATATCATCATCAGCCAGTCCCTCGTCAAAGAATACCGTAATGGCCACGCCGGACTGGGCCTGACGCACGATATTGGAGAAATTAAGGACTATGGAATAGAACATCCCGAACAGAAATACACAGGATGCTATGGTTGCGATAGTCGCAAGTGAAAAGATCTTATTTCTGAAAATGTTCTTGATGCCCTGTCCCAGAGCATAGAAGCAGGCACTAATCTTCATCTATGTATCCGCCTTTTTTCTGGTCGCTTACGATCACACCCTTTTTCATGGTGATGACCCTCTTACGCATCTCGTTTACGATATCCCGGTTATGGGTCACAACAAGCACTGTTGTTCCGTTCTTATTGATCTGATCTATGAGCTTCATTATCTCCCAGGTATTCTTCGGATCCAGATTACCTGTGGGCTCGTCGGCAAGGAGGATCGGCGGATCGTTGATGATGGCTCTGGCAAGGGCCACCCTCTGCTGCTCTCCACCGGAAAGCTCCTTCGGCTTACTCTTGTATTTCTCAGCCAGTCCCACAAGGGAAAGAACCCCGGGAACATTCTTTCTTATCTCGTGTCCCGGAACGGAGATGACTCTCTGGGCGAAAGCCACATTCTCATATACGTTCCTGTCCTTTAACAGACGGAAATCCTGAAAGACCACGCCTATACCCCTGCGGTACTTGGGGATCTTCCGGTGCTTTAATTTCACCACATCCGTATGGTTTACGATTATCTTTCCGCTGGTGGGGGTAAGTTCCCTGAGAAGGAGTTTTATCAGGGTGGATTTTCCGGATCCGGAATCTCCGACGATAAATACAAATTCTCCCTTTTCAATGTGAAGGCTCACGTTGTTCAGCGCAGGTGAGCCCATTGAAAACGATTTGTTTACATCTTCCAGAATTATCATAGATCTTCCTTTAGTAATTCGTCTCTTCCATATACTTCATATATTTCGCCACCATCAGAGCGATCTTGAAGGTTATGGCATCCTCAAATATCCTGAGATCCAGGCCCGTGGTCTTCTGGAGTTTATCGAGCCTGTACACCAGGGTATTTCTGTGGATGTACAGCTGGCGGCTGGTCTCCGACACATTGAGTGAATTCTCGAAAAACTTGTTGATCGTGGCAAGGGTCTCGTTGTCAAATTCCTCAGGAGTCTTTCCCTCAAAGATCTCCTGTATGAACATACGGCATAAGGGAATAGGGAGCTGATAGATAAGCCTTCCGATTCCGAGGGAGGAATATGCCACCACATTTCTCTCCTCGAAGAAGATCTTTCCCACATCCAGAGCCATCTTTGCCTCTTTGTATGAACGGCTCACATCCTTTATGTCTTCTACAGTGGTGCCGTAGGATATACGCACCTTGTCCTGCCCGTCCTTCTCAAGACGTTCAAGCATCCCCTTTGCGATCTCGTCGTTTTCTTCGCCGGGATCCTCCCCTGTCATCTCATGGACCACTATGACATTCTTCTCATCCACAACGGTAACAAAATCGCCGGGAACCGAGATAAAGTGATCCCTCATGATCTCCAGAACGGCGGCGTTGCTCTCTCCCTCCGCCTCTACCAGGAACACGCTCCTCCTGACATCGGTGCCGATGCGGAGTTTCTTCGCCCTGTTGAATATATCAACTAAAAGAAGATTGTCAAGTAAGAGATTCTTAATAAAATTATCCTTGTCGAATCTCTCTTTATACGCAACCAGAAGGCTCTGTATCTGGAAAGCCGCGATCTTTCCTATCATGTAGGAGTCCTCGCTGCCTCCGTCTATCACCAGGATATACTCCAGCTGAGCGTCATCATCATAGATCTTAAAAAACTGATAGCTGTGGATCTCCTGGCTGTCCGCAGGAGATGAGGCAAAGGAGATGATGTCCCTCTGCTCCAGATTCTCCACCCTGAAGGTGAAGACAAGGGCCTTTCCCTCCGTATCAAAAACGCACATATCCGCTTTTGTGATTTCCTTTAATCCGTCGATCGTATTCTGTAGTATCTGGTTTGAGATCATAGTCCGCTCCTTTAAGCGTTTATCGTGCACCTTCTCTATTTTAATACAAAACGACAAAAAATGGAATAGTTCTTATGATTATTTTTGTGCATTATTTATAGGAGCGTTTTCCTTCTCGTAATTATCCGCAGCCCTTCTGAACACCTTTCTTAAAATAAAGTCACCGATACCGCCCCTTCTTACGTATCCGTCGCTGTCCACCCGGAGGGAAACATCCCTGAGGATAACGATAAGCTGGGTATTGAGTTTCATCTTATTTTCCCTGATGAAGGTCTCTGCCTCCAGGGAATCCAGATTCATCACTATAACATCCGGGAGACAGCTGTTGACCTCGTTCACTATGAAATCATCGCCGCCTGCCACTTCATCCACCGCAACTCCGGATACTATGTTCAGTTCCCCGAAAAATCCCATAAGAGATTCCTTCAGGTTGTTAAGCTTTGCGGCGTTTGGGGAAATAAGGAATACCGGTCTTCCCTCCTTGGAGAGCTTTCTTAAGAGACCCTTCAGGAAAAGGTTGCTCTCTATCTCCCGGGCTCTGTTCCTGCTGTGGATATTGGCGGCCTCCAGTATGTCATTGCTTGTCAGCACCACCAGATCCATCGACTCCAGATCACGCTTTGCCTCTTCATCATTTGAAGCCAGGAGAAGGGTGTCGTGAGTGATAAAATCCACAGTGTTGCATATCCCGTTATTGAGATACAGGGTGACTCTCCGCATGGATTCCCGCACGGAATAGTCCTTTAACTGTATTCCAAGTACCGTTACTTTTCTCATAG
>CADBTX010000022.1 GCA_902797705.1 uncultured Lachnospiraceae bacterium
GATTTCAGGATAGGTATCGACGTCATGACCACAGAGACTACCTGTCTTTCTTCCATCTGGAGAACGGATGAGAAGACGGAAGAGTTTCTCGCTCTCCACGGCAGGGCAGATGCCTACAGGGAACTGAACCCCGGGGAAACAGCCTACTATGATGAGGTTGTGACGGTGGATCTTTCAGCTATAAAGCCCATGATCGCCATGCCCTTCCATCCCAGCAACGTTTATACCATAGAGGAAGTGAACAAAAACCTTTCAGACATCCTTTCGGATGTGGAGAAAAAGGCAAAGGTGTCCTTCGGAGACAAGATCGATTTTGATCTCCATAAAAAGATAAAGAACGGAAAGCTCCTTACGGATCAGGGTATAATAGCAGGCTGTGCGGGAGGCGGATTTGAAAATCTCTGCGCCGCTGCGGATATCCTTAAGGGGGCTGACATAGGAAGCCGGGAATTTTCTATGAGCGTGTATCCCGCTTCCATGCCGGTATACGCAGAACTTGTGAAGAACGGTGCGGTTTCGAAGTTCATCGACGCCGGAGTCGTGGTAAAGACCTGCTTCTGCGGACCCTGCTTCGGTGCGGGAGATACCCCTTCGAACAATGCATTTTCCATCCGTCACTCCACCAGAAACTTCCCGAACAGAGAGGGTTCCAAGGTTCAGGAGGGACAGATCTCATCAGTGGCACTTATGGATGCACGTTCCATTGCCGCCACTGCCGCAAATAAGGGTATCCTTACTCCGGCCACGGAAATGGACGTGGAGATCGGGAAATACAAATACTTCTTTGATAAGAGTATCTATGAGAAGAGGGTATTTGATCCGAAGGGAGAGGCGGATCCGGAGGCGGAGCTGACCCTTGGACCGAATATCAGAGACTGGCCCGAGATGCCTGCCCTTACGGACAACCTGCTTCTTAAGGTGGTGTCTGAGATACATGATCCCGTCACCACTACGGATGAGCTTATCCCCTCGGGAGAGACCTCTTCATACAGGTCAAATCCTCTTAAGCTTGCGGAGTTTGCTCTTTCCAGAAAGGATCCGGACTATGTGCCGGGAGCGAAGGAGATCGCAGCGTATGAGAAGGCCCGGGAGGAGGGAGTTTCCTCTCTTGAAAAGATGATCGAGTCTTCGGCTCAGCTTACGAAGGCGGAAGAAGAAATAAAGAAGGCCTTCCCTGATTCGGACTGGGATAATACGGGGATCGGTTCCGTTATATTTGCGGTAAAGCCCGGAGACGGCTCTGCCAGGGAGCAGGCGGCTTCCTGCCAGAAGGTGTTGGGCGGCTGGGCAAATATCGCCAATGAATACGCCACTAAGAGATACAGGAGCAATCTGATCAACTGGGGAATGCTGCCCTTTACAATAGAAAAGGGTGAGCTGCCATTTAAGAAGACGGATCTTCTCTTTATCCCGGGAATAAGGAAGGCTGTAAAGGAAAAGCAGTCTGCAATAAAGGCCTATACCATAGAAAATGACGGACTTAAGAGTTTTGAACTGGGTCTCGGAGAACTTACGGATGATGAGAGGCAGATAATCCTCGACGGCTGTCTCATAAATTACAACAGAGTGGACTGAAGATCTTTAATTCTACAGCAGAATGGATTTTTAACAGAAAAATTGACACACAAAACCCCGGCGGACACACGCCGGGGTTTAATGTTTGATTTAAGGTTTCAGAACTTTGCTTCGCCTGCGGCTTCCATGGCCGCCTGCTTTACCTCATCCAGGGAGGAACCGCCTTCCGACTCTGCCGCAGCGGCTGCTGCGCCTTCTACCATAGGGCAGTCCACCATCTCCACCTTTTTGCCTTCCATATTTTCAATGACCATTTCAGTGGTCATGCAGGAAGAACCAAGGTCCATGATAACAACGACTCCGTCATCGCTGTATACGGAATTGATGGCTTCCTCGATCTTTTCATAACTGGTCCCGAAGCTCCCGTCCTCCAATCCTCCGGCTGCAGCCATGGGACAGTCGCCTGCGATCAGCTTTGACAGTTCCACAACCCCTTCGGCAAGTTTCTTACTGTGGGAAACAACTACTATTCCAACCATATTATGACCGCCGCTCCTTCCTTATTGATCAATACAGTGCTGCAATGGACTCTAACAGGAGGGTAAAGGATGTGGCACCGGGATCCTGATGTCCGATGGAACGCTCTCCGACGTAGCTGGCACGACCCTTTGTGGCGATGATGGTCTTGGTATATTCAACACCTTCCTTGGCAGCAGTCACGCCGTCTGCAAGAAACGCTGAAGCGGATTTACCTTCCGAAACGCCCTTCTTTATGGCCTCTGTAGCAGGGATCATAGCGTCCAGCATGGTCTTTTCGCCTTTCTCTGCTTTACCCCGGAGCTGAACGCCTCCTACTGCGGCTTCCATAATGGCCACAAAGTCGTCCGCGTTGATCTCGTATTTTCCGGCAACGGCAGCGCCGGCCTTCATGAAAGCGGTGCCGTACAGGGGGCCTGAGGAACCGCCCACTGTGGATACCAGATCCATACCGGTCTTCTTCAGTATTGCTCCGATGTCATCCTTTTCCACGCCGGGGAGATCCGAAAGGACCTTCTGGAATCCCCTGTCCATATTGATGCCGTGATCATTGTCCCCTATGGGAGCGTCCAGATCTGTCAGGAACTGGGCGTTTTCGTGAATGATCTCAGCCATTACCTTGATGATTTCTAATACTTTTTTACTGTCTGTCATGATCTGTTTCCTGTTACCCCTCTCTTTTTTATTCCGGGCGCCGCAAGCGGCACCCGGGTAGAACCTGAACTGCTATCAAAGTTTCTTGAAAGCGGGAGTGTCAGCCGTAGCGTCCAGAAGGGTCTTCATCTCATCATCCAGCTTCAGGAGCGAGATGGAGAAGCCTTCCATCTCAAGGCTTGTCATGTATTCTCCTACAAATGTGCGGTAAACCTTGATGTTCTTTGATTTAAGAACGTCGGATACATGGTTATTGACGATCAGGAGCTCCATAAGAGGTGTGGCGCCGCAGCCGTTGATCATAACAGCCACTTCGCTTCCGCCGAAGTCGATGTCGGAGAGGATCTTGTCAAGGAGCTGATCAACGATCTGGTCTGCCTTCTGCATCTTTTCCTTGTGGGTTCCGGGCTCGCCGTGGATACCGATACCGATCTCCATCTCGTCATCTGCGATCTCGAATCCGGGCTTTCCGGCAGCGGGAACGGTGCAGGGGGTGATGGCCATACTCATGGAACGAACATTGGCGATAACCTTCTCCGCAACAGCCTTAACCTCATCAAGGCCGGCTCCGGTCTCTGCCTTAGCTCCTGCTATCTTATGAACGAATACGGTACCTGCTATTCCGCGGCGTCCAACGGTGTAGAGAGATCCGTCAACTGCAACGTCATCATTTACGACAACCTCGTCAACCTTGATCCCTTCATCCCTGGCCATGTCAGCAGCCATCTCGAAATTCATAACATCTCCGGTATAATTCTTAACGATCATAAGAACGCCCTGGTCGGTAGCGATCTCCTTGATGCCCTCAAATACCTGGTCCGGTGTGGGAGAGGTAAATACGGCGCCTGCTACAGCCGCATCCAGCATGCCCTTTCCTACGTAACCTGCATGAGCGGGTTCATGGCCGCTGCCGCCGCCGCTTATAAGAGCAACCTTTCCGGTCTTCTTGTCAGAACGCACTACAACAGTTGTGCCGGGTATCCTCTTTACATAATCGGGATAAGCCTTGACCAAACCTTCAACCATCTGCTCCTCAACCTGGCTAGCTTCGTTAATGATCTTTTTCATGCTGTTCTTTTCCTCCTTAATTCAAGTAAAGACTGCCGGGATTTTCGGCATTAACACGAAACATACGAAGAAATGATGTGGCATCTCTCTGTATATTTCACAAAGATAACATGATTTTATACCAATTATAGGTGATTTTCAACAACGAATACTTAAAATTGGCAATGGGCGTGAAAATGTGTTATACTTTGGGGCGTTGACGCGGTAAAGTCTTAAAAACTTTATCCCATATCAAATAATCTGGAGGAAGTATAAATGCCTATAACGGATCTACTGGAAAAAAATGCCAGACTGTACGGGAATGAGGTTGCTCTGGTGGAGCTTAATCCCGGCATGAAGGAAGTGAGAAGGATAACCTGGAAGGATTATTCCCTGATACAGCAGACGGAGGATCTGCCTTACCGTCATGAGATCACCTGGGGGGTCTTTGACGAGAAGGCAAACCGGGTAGCGAATATGCTGCTTTCCAAGGGGATAAAAAAGGGGGAGAAGGTGGCCATCCTTATGATGAACAATCTGGAATGGCTGCCTATATATTTCGGCATACTTAAGACAGGTGCCATAGCGGTTCCCTTTAACTTCCGCTATTCCGCGGACGAGATAGAATACTGCGCGGATCTGGCGGATGTGAGCATACTCTTCTTCGGTCCTCAGTTCATCGGACGTATCGAGGCCATAGAGGAAAGGCTCAGTAAGGGGAGGCTCCTTATCTATGTGGGGGAGAACTGCCCCACCTTTGCGGACAGCTACATGGAGCTTACCTCCGACTGTTCCAGCCAGCCGCCGCTTATCCCCCTGAATGATGATGACTATGCGGCCATTTATTTTTCTTCAGGTACCACCGGCTTTCCCAAGGCCATTCTTCACAGGCATAAGTCCCTTTCCCAGTCTGCCGAGGTGGAGCAGAAGCACCATCTCCAGAACCATGATGACGTATTCTTATGCATCCCGCCCCTCTACCACACCGGAGCAAAGATGCACTGGTTCGGAAGTCTGATATCCGGGAGCAAGGCGGTATTGCTCAAGGGAACGGAGCCGGATGTGATCTTAAAAGCCGTATCCGATGAAAAGTGCACCATTGTATGGCTGCTGGTGCCCTGGGCTCAGGACATACTGGACGCGCTGGACAGCGGAAAGGTAAAGCTGTCGGATTACAAGGATCTGTCCCAGTGGAGGCTCATGCATATTGGAGCACAGCCGGTGCCCCCTTCACTTATAAAGCACTGGAAGGAATACTTCCCGGACCACGACTACGATACCAATTACGGCCTGTCGGAATCCATAGGACCGGGCTGCGTGCACCTGGGACTCCACCATGAGCATAAGATCGGCGCCATCGGCATCCCGGGCTACAACTGGGAAGTGAAGATCGTGGATGACGATTACAATGAAGTCCCCCAGGGGAAAGAGGGAGAGCTTTGTGTAAAGGGCCCCGGAGTAATGGAGTGCTATTACAAGAATCCGGAAGCTTCTGCAGAGGTGCTGCCGGGAGACGGATGGCTGAAGACCGGAGATGTGGCCATGCAGGATGAGGACGGGTATATCTTCCTTGTGGACAGAAAGAAGGACGTTATCGTTTCCGGTGGAGAGAACCTGTATCCCGTACAGATTGAGGACTTCTTAAGAAGTAATGAGAAGATAAACGACGTGGCCGTTATCGGCCTTCCCGACAAGCGTCTCGGAGAGATAGCCGGAGCCATAATCCAGCTCAAGGACGGAATGGAGGCGACGGAGGAGGAGATAAACACCTTCTGTGAAGCCCTGCCAAGATATAAGAGGCCCCACAGGATCATATTTGCCGAGGTTCCGAGAAATGCCACCGGCAAGATAGAAAAGCCTCTGCTCAGAAAGCGGTACGGAGCCGACAAGCTCGTGGCCAAGGAGATACAAAAGGAAGTATAGATCATTTTACAGGGGATAACTTCAGGAGAGTTTTTGAAAGGAGATATATCGAAAAGTAATGGAAACAGTGGTATTAAGCAGTGTGTTACTTATAGTCTTCTTCGCCGTTATGATCTTCGTCGGATTTTACACGAGGAATATGGCGAAGGATGTTGAGGGCTTTGCCCTGGGAGGACGTTCCGTGGGTCCCTGGCTTACGGCCTTTGCCTTCGGTACCTCATACTTCTCTGCTGTCATCTTCGTGGGATATGCGGGGCAGTTCGGATGGCTCTACGGTATGTCCGCCACCTGGGCAGGACTTGGGAATGCATTTATCGGATCGCTTCTCGCCTGGAATATCCTGGGAAGAAGGACAAGGATCATGACCCAGCAGCTGGATGCCAAGACCATGCCGGATTTCTTCGGAAAAAGGTTTGACTCGTCTACCCTGAAGGTAGTGGCATCGATCATAGTCTTTATCTTCCTTATCCCCTATACCGCATCCCTTTATAACGGCCTGTCCAGCCTTTTCGGCCTGGTGTTTGATGTGCCCTACTGGCTCGTGATCCTTTTAATGGCCGTACTTACCGGTATCTATGTGATATTCGGAGGCTATACCGCCACCGCCGTAAACGATTTTATCCAGGGGATAATCATGCTCTTTGGTATTTCCGCGGTGATAGTATCCGTTATCAGTGACAACGGAGGTCTGGTGGAGGCTGCAAAGCGGCTTTCGGAGATACCCGCGGATAACTGGGAGCACGGGGCATTCTCTTCCTTCCTGGGACCGGATCCCCTTGCGCTTCTCTTTGTGGTGATACTTACATCACTCGGAACCTGGGGACTTCCCCAGATGGTTGGAAAATTTTATGCCATAAAGTCGGAGAAGGATATACATAAGGGGACAGTGATCTCCACCATATTCGCCATAGTCGTGGCAGGCGGCTGTTATTTCCTTGGGGGATTCGGACGTCTCTATGCGGACAGGATAAAGTTCAATGAAACAACGGGAAAGCCTCTTTTCGATACCATAGTTCCCACCATGCTTTCAACCCTGCCCTCTGTCATAATCGCAATAGTCATAGTGCTGGTGCTGGCGGCTTCCATGTCCACCCTTTCTTCACTGGTGCTTACCTCCAGCTCCACCTTTACCCTTGACGTGATAAAGACGGCGAAAAAGGACATGAGCGAGAAGGATCAGGTCAGGGGCATGAGGATATTCATAGTATTCTTTATCGTGATATCTGCGGTGATAGCGATCCTTAAGGATTCATATCCCGGACTTACTTTCATCGCACAGATGATGGGCATTTCCTGGGGTGCTCTGGCAGGAGCCTTCCTGGCACCCTTTATGTACGGTCTCTACTGGAAGGGCGTAACCAGGGCTTCCGTAGCGGTATGCTTTGTATGGGGCTGCGGCATATCCCTGATACAGCTTTTCTTTACGCTTTCAGGGACCGATGTCTCCTCCTTCGGGCCCTTCTTCGGGTTCATCTTCAGATCCTCCATCAATTCCGGGGTCCTGGCAATGGTGGGAGGACTCATAGTGGTTCCCGTGGTCAGTCTCTTTACGGCTAAGATGGACCGCTTTAAAGTGGACGAGATGTTCACGAGCTTTGAAAAGAAGGTTGAAGTGCCTCAGAAGGAGGCACTGGACTGACGCCTCAGAAATAGAATTCCGTATTCCATACGGAGACACCGGAGTCGGAAAATACTTCATCCAGCCTCCTCTGAAGATCGTCTGTATATACTCCGTTCTTCATGATGACCTGGATGAAGCCTCCGCCGCCGGCGCCGCAGATCATCTTTCCCGAGATCAGGTCCTCGATAGCCATAAAGAGCTGGTCTATACAGGTATTTGTACAGCCCTTGTCCAGTTTTTTCGAGAGCTCCCAGTGCTCGTTTAAAAGCCTGGCGAAGCCGTCTACCCTTCCCTTCTCGAGTTCCAGGCGCATAAGGACCGCGAGCTGCTGTATCCTGTACAGCACCTCCGTTACATCCGGATCATTTCCCAGATACTTTCCTACAATATCCCTTAAAAGATTTCTTGCCAGTCTTCTCTGGCCGGTATAGATTATGGCAAAACGCCGGTTTAACTCATTCAGGGTCTTTTCCCCTATACGGACAGGGGTGCAGATTATCTTCTGCTCCAGGGATTCATCCGTGGTGACCATCTTGATGCCGGGGGCAAGTCCTCCCACCTGATCCTGCCAGCCGCCGCCTGTGGACATTATCTGTTCCATGCACAGCACCCGGTTGAACAGGTCATTATCCGAAATAGAGATCCCAAGGAAGCTGTAGAGCCCTTTTACGCAGGCTCCCGCAAGGATGGAGCTGGTTCCGAGACCGCTGCCCTTCGGTATGTTGATCACTCTGGTATTCATGTAGATACCGCCCCCCAGACGATGGCAGATCTCCTGAAGTCCCGTATCGTCCGGGTCCTCTCCGCCGTAGGGTATGACACCGCAGGCAATAAGGGCGGCCTTATGAAGAGCAAAGGCATCCATGGGATCGTGGCAGTCCTGAAGGTCCTTTAAGGATGTGAATTCCCTGTAGCTTCCTATATCGGTGCTGGTAAGGATGATCTTCTTTTCCCCGATCCTTCTTACGGTGACTTCTATGGGCAGGGCTCCGTTAAGGGTTATGGCGGCGTTCAGCACAGTGCCTCCGTGTTCCATGCAGTAGGGAGGGGTATCGGACCAGCCTCCGCCCCAGTTCACCCTGACCGGAAGTTTTATCACCACTTCATCCTTCTTTATCCTGAAATCCCTGTTGTATCCGGTTTCTTTGAGAGCGGTGTTTAATATGGTGTCTCTTATGGTATTAAAGCAGAGATCCGCCATCTTCTCCCTGTCGATGACCTTGGACAGGTAATAGTAGATCCTGATCTTTTCGCTGAAGTCCTTTAATTCAAAGTCGGAAAGCTGTTCCGCCCGGGTCAGGAGGAGATCCTCCACTCTTTTTGAGATGCCGGTCCTGAAGATATCCCCGGTGCAGCTTACGGGAATCCCTTTTCGTATGGCCTCCATAAGGCTTCCGGCCTTCATCCTGTCATTCAGCTTGTCGTGCCAGGGCAGTATCTCCTTTACATCTGCCCTGTTAAAGCTTTCCTTAAGGCTCAGGAGCTCTCCGGTCATGTCGTTTTTAAGAACGGCTTTAAGGGCCTCTTCCATGGTATCTCTCACAGGGAAGAGAGGCTTGTCCCAGAGGGGGCCGTCTATTTCTTTCCCGAACCACTTATTCTCCTTGGGATTATCGTTGACGCCGTACATCCTTACCACAAAGCGGCCGTCATTAAGCTTCAGACCGTGGAGCACCGTATGATCGGGGATCACCGCTGTTTCACCGTTTCCTGTATGGGAGGAACCCACAGTGAGACCGGATATGATACTGCCTTCTCCTATCCTGGAATCGTGGTGTATGTAGCTGTCCTCTATATAGCAGCCCTTTCCTATCCGGGCTTTTTCGCTGATGTAGGAATTGGAGGCGGCGAAGTCGTGGCCTCTGTAATTGCTGTTCACACTGTTGGACCAGCCGAGGTCACCGAAACTCTCTATGTCCTCCGTCACAAGCTTCAGTACTTCGGCTGTGGTGCCAAAATGCAGGAAAGAGGCGGGGGAGAAGCGTATAAGCTTCATTTTGTAGATATGGAGTTTTTCCCAGAGCTTTTCTCTTGCGGCCTTAAGCTCGGGGCTGAAATCCCCCTCGGGGGTCTCTTTGTAGAACTGCTCTATGGTGCTGTCCATGGCCAGGGGATAGAGGAAATCGGCATAAAATGACAGCCGGACGTGCTCATTTACCAGCTTTTCGTAATCCTCCTCGTCGGCAATAAGCTCATAGAGGGACTTTACCATGTTTCCGCTGAATATCACCGCGCCGGTATCTATGTTGATAAGGTCCGCAGAATCCGCCGCGCCGCTTTCCCTTAAGCTCTCCACGGTCTGTTTATGGAGAAAACGTCTCACATAGCCGTCATCGGAGCCTAAGAATACTCCGTGATTCTTCCCTACCTCCACGGATTCCTTTATGGAAAGGGCTGCTGCCCCCTCCTCATAGAAATCAAGCTGCAAAGGGTTGAAGAGCAGCGTCACGTCTCCGGAGCAGGTAAGCATCCCGGAGGAGATCCTTGAGGGTATGCCGCACATGGCGATCATGAATTCGTCAAAAAGCGTGGAACGGTGGCCGTCCGGCAGCATGCGGGGAACGGGGGAAAAGATCTTCCCGCAGGCGCTGTATTGAGGGGTCCGTTTGGAGTCGCCGCCGCTATGGATCACAAGTATCCTTAAAGAGCCGGGATCCCTGTCGTCATTTTCCGCTATGTATTTAAGGATATTAAGAGTGGCGCCGCCGGAGCCCACTCTTTTTCCGCCGGGATCCGGTATCACGGAATACTTCGTATTTCCGGGAAGACGGCCCTCCTTCAGTCTTTCGTCTATCTGGGCCCGGTAGGCAGTGGCCTGGGATTCATTGGATGCGGAAAGGATAACATGATCCCAGACGGTGATCCGTCTCTCATAGGAACCCTTTTCCCTTTCGATGATATCCCTGTAAAGGGCGGTGCTGTCATTATAGGATTGCTGTAAAAAAAGATTTCTGTATTTGTTCATATTGACTAATTTACCAAATTACAGCGTAGTTGACAAACATTTCCATCAATGCTATAAGTGACGGATATGGCTGTCATAGAAATAAGAAATCTTTCAAAAACCTTTATACAAAAGGATTCCAAAGTAGAAGCCCTGAAGAACATCAATTTTTCTGTGGAAAAAGGCGATGTTTACGGGATCATCGGCATGTCCGGAGCGGGGAAGAGCACCCTGGTCCGCTGTCTTAACTTTTTAGAGCGTCCCACAGAGGGTACGGTCATCGTGAAGGGCAGGGACCTTGGCACCATGACCCCTGCGGAGCTGAGGAAGCTCCGCTGCAATATGGGGATGATCTTCCAGAATTTCAATCTCCTGATGCAGGACAATGTGCTGGATAATGTTACCTTTCCGCTGACGATCCACGGGGTTCAGAAAAAGGAAGCAAGAGAGAAGGCCATAAAGCTTCTGGAAACAGTAGGGCTTTCTGACAAGGCTGCCGCGTATCCCGCTCAGCTTTCCGGAGGACAGAAGCAGAGAGTGGCCATAGCCCGCGCCCTTGCCTCGGATCCGGAGATACTGCTCTGCGATGAGGCCACCAGCGCCCTGGATCCCCAGACCACCCAGCAGATCCTTGCGCTCTTAAGAAAGATAAATAAGGAGACCGGGATAACCATCATAATCATCACCCATTCCATGAACGTTGTCCGGGAGATCTGCCATAATGTGGCCATAGTTGAAAAGGGAGAGATAGTTGAGGACGGACTTGTGGAGGATATATTTACCCATCCCAGATCAAAGGCTGCGAGACGTCTCATCATAGAAGGAAAAGATCCGGAGGAGTGGGAAGAGGAGACACAGTCTTCCCCCATAGTGGAGCAATTAAAGGAAGGCAGGAGGGTCCGTATAGTCTTTTCCAGCAATTCCTCCTACGAACCGGTAATAGCAAATATGATACTTACTTTTTCCGCTCCGGCCAATATACTTTACGCCGCCACAAAGGATGTGGACGGTGTGGCCAGAGGAGAGATGATACTGGGTCTCTCCGAGGACGGGAATATGGCGGATAAGCAGATAGCATATCTGAAGGAGAGGGGTCTCGCAGTGGAAGAGATCCTTGATGAAGAAGTGAAAGGGGGAGATTGAGGTTGTCAGCTCAGGAAATGATGATGATAGCGGAAGGGATACTCGATACCCTTTACATGACCGTGGTCTCCACTCTTTTCGGATACATTATAGGACTTCCCTGGGGTATTGCACTTACCGTTACGGGACAGGACGGCATACACCCCAAAAAGGCCCTCTACCGGGTACTGGATACGGTGACCAATATCATGCGGTCCATACCTTTTCTCATACTCCTGATACTGGTGCTTCCCATAACGTTTTTCATAGTGGGAAAGACCTACGGTTCCACGGCCACCATCGTGCCTCTTGTGATATCGGCTTCTCCCCTTATCGCCCGCATGGTGGAGTCATCCTTAAATGAAGTGGACAAGGGAGTGATAGAGGCCGCCCAGTCAATGGGAGCGGACAACATACAGATAGTATGGAGGGTGCTTCTCGGGGAGGCAAAGATATCCCTTATCTCAGGCGCCACCATTACCACCGGAACGATCCTCGGATATTCCGCCATGGCAGGTACCGTAGGAGGCGGGGGACTTGGAGACATCGCCATCCGTTACGGCTATTACCGTTACCAGCCGAATATTCTCTGGGTCACGGTCATATTGCTTGTTTTACTGGTGCAGATTTTCCAGTTTACGGGAAACCTCATTTCCCTGAAGCTGGACAGGAGGAGAGTATAGAGGAGATTCTTTTAAGAGAGGAGAGATTTTATGAAAAAGAAAGTGTTATCTGTGTTACTTGCGGCTCTTACAGTGCTTGCCTTTACGGGATGCGGCGCCTCCGCGGCCGGGGGCGACAAGGTGATCAAGGTGGCAGCATCGGAAACGCCCCACTCCGAGATCCTTGAACAGGCTAAGGATGCATTAAAGGAACAGGGCTATGACCTTCAGGTCACTGTTTTTGAGGATTACGTGCAGCCCAATAACGTGGTGGAGCAGGGTGAATTTGACGCCAACTATTTCCAGCACATCAACTATCTGGATTCCTTCAATGATGAGAACGGCACCAGCCTTGTGGTCGCCGATAACGGAAAGATCCATTATGAGCCCTTCGGTATCTATGCCGGAACAAAGAGCGCTCTTTCCGATATCGCGGACGGAGATTCCATTGCGATCCCCAACGATACCACCAATGAGGCCAGGGCACTTCTGCTCCTGGAGCAGGAAGGACTGATAAAGCTTGAGGAAGGCGCGGGAGTAACGGCTACAGTTAACCAGGTGGCGGAGAATCCGAAGAACCTTGAGCTTGTCGAGGTGGAAGCGGCGCAGGTTCCGAAGCAGCTTAAGAGCGTGGCTTTTGGAGTCATCAACGGAAACTATGCCCTTGAAGCGGGACTTAACGTGGGACGTGACGCCCTTGCGGTGGAGGCTGCCAGCGGAGAAGCTATACAGCAGTATGTGAATGTCATTGCGGTCAAGAAGGGAAATGAGTCTTCCGATAAGATCAAGGCTCTCACTTCGGTATTAAAGTCGGACAAGATCGTTTCATATATCAACGATACTTATGAGGGCGCTGTAGTTCCCTATGACGGGGAATGAGAAAAGGGAATGAGGTAATTATGCAGAAATATAAGCCGGTAAAAAGCGGAAAAGTCAGGGAGATATATGAGGCGGATAACAATCTCATCATGGTTGCCACCGACCGCATATCCGCCTTTGATGTGATACTTAAGAATGAGATCCCCGGAAAGGGAAAGATACTCACGGGTATCTCGGAATTCTGGTTTGATTTTACAAAGGATATCCTGCCGAATCATCTGGTGAGCTCCGATGTAAACGATATGCCGGAGTTTTTCAGGAATGAAAAGTTTGAGGGCAGATCCATGCTGGTAAAGAAGCTCCGTATGCTGCCCATAGAGTGCATTGTCCGCGGATATATCACCGGCAGCGGCTGGGAGAGTTATCAGAAGGACGGGAGCATATGCGGCTTTAAGCTCCCCGAGGGGTTAAAGAACTGCTCAAAGCTGCCCGAGCCCGTATACACTCCCAGTACCAAGGCGGATCTCGGGGATCATGATGAAAACATCCATTTCGAAAAAACAGCCAGCATACTGAATCTTGAGTATCCCGGAAAGGGCAGGATCTATGCGGAGAAGATAAGGGATCATTCCCTTACCATATACAAAAAGTGTGCCGAATATGCTCTTTCAAGAGGCATAATTCTGGCTGACACCAAGTTTGAATTCGGTCTGGACGAGGATGACAATATTGTCCTTGCAGATGAAGTGCTGACTCCCGATTCCAGCAGGTTCTGGCCTGTGGAGGGATACGAGGCAGGCAGGCCCCAGCCCTCCTTTGACAAGCAGTTTGTACGTGATTATCTGAAGGCAAATCCCGGCTGTGATTATACACTGCCCGAAGAGATCATTGAAAAGACCATAGAAAAATATAAAGAAGCTTACCGGCTGCTTTCCGGTAAGGAAATCCAGCTTTGAGTTCTGCTAAAGCATGGGAAAAACAGATAAACGGTGCCGGTATTATCTTCCTTGTGGGGGTTATTACCGGCGCCCTTCTTTTTATTGTGACATACGGCTTTTCCGTGCTGGATGTCACAAATGACGGGTGGATCTTCCGGGTCAGTGATGTGGATATCCACCAGCATTACATAGGATGGTGCCATTTCCGCAAGGCTCCCTGGACCTTTCCTCCGGGGCTCATGGACAGTCTCTCGTATCCTGTAAAGATGTCTGTGCTGTGGACGGATTCCATCCCTCTTTTTGCCATTGTTTTCAAGCTTTTCCGGGACTTCCTCCCGGAGACCTTCCAATACTTCGGGATATACGGGCTTATTTCCTATTCCCTTACCGGGGGAACGGCGGCCCTTCTGATATACAGGCTCTGCGGCAGCCGGACAGCGGCGGTCCTTATGGTGCCTTTTTTTTCCGGAAGCTTTTTCATGATACAGAGGATGTTCTACCATACCTCTCTCACGGCCCACTATCTCATCATCATTCCCATGCTCTTCTATCTCTATGACTGCAGGGAATGGTCGGTAAAAAAGAAGTGTGTGGTGTGGGGCCTCTACTTTTTCACAGCGGTTATGATACATCCCTATCTCTGGGCAATGGGTGCTTTTATCGCGGCGTTTTCATTCATCGATGAGATCGTGATAAAGAAAACCCTTATCCCTGCGGCAGCAACGGCTGCTGTTTCAGGTGTCCTCACATTCCTTGCGCTCTTTATCACAGGAGCATTCTACGGAAATGTGGAAAAGGCCTACAGTCTCGGGGGCTATGAAGCGAACCTGAATACCTTCATAAATTCCCTTGGGCTCGGGACCTTTCTGCCGGAACTGCCGCTGCAGAATCCGAATCAGTACGAGGGCTTTGCCTATCTGGGGCTCGGGGGACTTGCTCTTTTGGCGGCAGCCCTGATGGCCGCGGTTATAAGGCGCGGGACAGCCGGAAAAATGGGATGGGAAAAGCGCATCTTTATCCTTATCCCGGTTTTCCTGCTCTTTGCCGTCATACCGGAGATCACCTTTAATTCCCTGACACTTATTAAGATCGGTATCCCGAAGGGGATATTATCCGTACTGGGTATATTCCGCTCAAACGGAAGGTTTATCTGGCCTGCGGCCATACTGATCATGGCGGCGTCCGTTTCGCTTTTGTTTACCGGCAAAAAAAAGGTTATGCCTGCGGTGCTTTTAGTGATATGCTTAATAGTACAGTTGATGGACCTGAGCACCGTTATATCCGCAAAGAATCAGAAGTTCACATCTCCCGGGAAGCGCTGGAATCAGGATCTTGACAATCCGGCCCTTTCGGAACATATGGACAGATATTCCCATATCGTGGTGGTGACGGATGAGAACCGTCTCATAGAACGGATGGCTTTCTTCGCGGCAGAAAATGACCTTACAGTGAACCGTTTTTATTTTGCCAGGGACATAGATGAAGAAACTGAAAAAGGGTTGGTGGATTATCACGAGCGGTGCGTGAAGGGTGAAGATATTGATGACGTGATCTTTGTATTTGATGAAGACACCTGCAGGGAGTGGAAGAAGGATACGGATCTTCACTTCTACGATCTGACCGGCACCATTATTGGCATTTCGGAGGAGATAGATCTGCCGGAGCTCTGAGAACATAACATGAGGGACTTTACGAGTGTAAAAAAATATCTGTTTATTTCCCTTTTACTCCTGTCGCTGTCACTTTCCCTGAACGGATGCATGGAAGCCGGAGCCGCCGACTGGATAGGTATAAAGCCGAAGCCTGTGGAAACGGTGGAGGAACCTTCCACTGAAGAGAAGGTCGAAGAGACAGTAGGAGAGGTGGATGGAGGAGACAAGGAGATAGAAAACGCTCTTCCAACCTATTCCATCGAAGAAGAGCCCCTTGAGGGAGCGGATGAGGAACTGATAGAAGAGGACTGGGAGCCGGAAGAGGAAGAAGAGGAAGAGGTCAGCGATAACAGCGTCAGCGAAGATGCGCCGGCGGAAGAGGCTGTGACGGACGACGGGGATAACCATGATGTGACAAAGGGCAGCTGGGACGGAGATGACTGGAGTGCCGAAGCCACCATCGGGGCAGATCACAAGATAGAGGTCACGGTGTCATCCATCAGGAGTGCCATGGTTCAGGAGAAGGTGACGGATTATTCGCCTGCTGCGGAAAAGAAGGGTAAGAACATAGACGATGCCCGCTTTGCCTACTTCACAAAATACGAGGAGGGTGACAAGAACGCCGCCGCTTCGGATGTCGAGGACTATGAGGATGTGGAGGAAATGTCGAAGAAGCAGTACAGCGCCTTTATGGAGGTGGCTGACGACATTGGAAAGCTGATCGCCCAGTTCGGTATCACCAACTATGATTTCAAGCATCCCGCAGAGAATAATGATGACGAGATAATAATCGATCTCTACAGGAAGGATAAGTATCAGTATCTCATGACACTTACTTTCGATGAAGACAACGGCAGTAAGCTCCTTTCCATAGATTTTTCCCTGGAGGAGTGATAAAATGATTAAAACGCTGATAGTTCCTGTCATGCCGGAAAATACCGCTTCGGGGACAGGGATCGTGATAAGAGACGGGATAAGACATTGACCATCGTTGAAGAACTGCTTAGAAACAGGATACTTATAACAGGTGTGGCAGGCTGGACCCTGGCTCAGGTTTTAAAGACCATTATTTTTGCTCTTATCAATAAAAGGCTGGACCTCCGCCGCCTCACCGGGGATGGGGGCATGCCCAGTTCGCACTCCGCCACTGTCACGAGCCTTGCGGTGATGACAGGGCTCCTGTACGGCTTTGATTCGGTCTATTTTGCCATAGCAGCCATACTTGCCATCATAGTCATGCATGATGCCATGGGGGTCAGACTTGAGACCGGCAAGCAGGCACAGGTGATCAATGAGATGTTTGAGCTTCTGGACCGTTTGACTGTGGAAGATCTCAGTATGGACGTGAAGCTGAAGGAATTTGTGGGACATACTCCCATGCAGGTGGTCGCAGGATGTGTATTGGGAATAATCGTGGCCTTCTGCTCATATAATTTCTTTTAACCTGACACCCACATAGGAATATAGCGGATGGAGAAGGTGAAGATCGGAAGCATATGGGAAATCACAGGCTGTTTCCTGACGGCCATTATTCTTGTTGTCCTTTTTTTCAGCGGCGTTTCTGCCCACACCCACCAAAGCGAAGTTTTTGAGATAAATGATGACTGGGAAGTAAAACGGGGAGAAAAGACCATCCTCAATATCTCCCTTCATGAAATGTCCTCGGTGTTTAATAACGTGAAATGGAAGGACAGCTTTGAACTGTGCCGTACCCTGGACATAAATAGCCATGATCCCCTGATCCTAAGGATCTATACCAGACTTTCCGCCATAACCGTGAAGGTTGACGGTGAGGTGATATACAGTTACGGGGAGGACATGGTGGAGGACCACAAGATGGTGGGCAGCGGCTACCATTTTGTCCTTCTTCCCAGCAACTTCTACGATAAGGAGCTGAGGGTCATACTTACGGCCTCCGGAGACGATGCCATAAAGAGCGCCCCGGAGATGGTCATCACACCGGCAGACGGCGCCATATCCGTCTTCTCCGGCAACAGGATTTTCGGTATCTTCGCCGGTATCCTTCTGCTGGTGGCAGGGGTCTTCCTGATGGTTCTTTCCGTGGCAGCCATATCCATGGACAAGCGTTTTTATCCACTGGCTCTGATTGGTCTTTTTTCTGTTTCAGCAGGCATATGGTGTCTCGCCACCATTAAGGCATTGCAGCTCTTTTCCGGAGATATCACTCTGAACTCGGTGCTGGAATATCTTTCCATGTATTTTCTGCCGGTTCCTGCGCTGTTCCTAAGCAGGCATTTCAGGCAGTCCGCATCTCCCCGGGCCCGGAAATTCGCATTGTTCATGACTATTTTATGCGGTGCCTTCTTCCTTTCCGCAATGTTTCTTCAGCTGAGCGGCATTGCCGACGTGACGGAGGTGGTGGGGATATTCCACGTGATCCTTGTGCCTGCGGTACTGACGCTGTTATTTGCCGGAGGCGCCAAGTGGAGGAGGATGAAACCTGCCGAAAAGATGTTCCAGACAGGCATGATACTGATAATCGGAATGGTTGTGATGGAATTCGTGGTGTATTATTTCATCAACATGGTATACAGCCTTTCAAACCGCCTGAATAACGTGGTCATTCCCCTTGCGATGATGACCCTTACCGTGGCAATGCTCCTTGGTTTCCTGCTGGAGATATATGATATGCGCCTTAAGGATACCGAAAGAGAGAGACTTAAGAAACTGGCCTTCAGGGATCAGATGACGGACCTTATGAACAGGGGAATGTGTGAAAAGAGGTTTTCCGAGCTTAAGGAGAGCGGAGAAGAGTTCTGCATGCTGGATATGGACCTTAACGGGCTGAAATCCGTTAACGATAAGCACGGCCATCTGATGGGAGACCGCTATATTACGCTGTTCTCCGGCATAATAATAAAGTCCCTGGGAGGTGACAGGAATCTTTACCGTGTGGGGGGAGATGAGTTCCTCTACATAGATACAGGGGTCTCCAGGGAGGAAATGGATAAGAAGATAGATTTTATCAGGAAACTGGAAAAGATCATCGGCAGAGAGGAGGGTATCCCCTTTTCAATAGATGCTTCTTTCGGTGTGGCCTGGAGTGATGAGGTTGAATCAAATGATCCGGAAGAGGTGTACCGCCTGGCGGATAAAAGGATGTATGAGATGAAGCACAGCATGAAGAAGGAAAGGGGATAGGGCTGCTTTAAGGATGGTAGATAAAAAGAGCAGATTACGGATAAGTATATATGTGACTGTCATGCTGCTGATCCTCGCGGGAGTGATAGTTTTCTTTGAATTCATGAAGCGCACCTCGAGAAACCGCATCCTGGACTTCAGTGACGGCTGGACCGTGAATTTCAAGGGCGTGCAGTATGAGGATGTGGATCTCGACGGCTTCCGTTTTCCCGGTGGCCTTAACAGGGGAGATATGATCTTCATAAGGAACCGCTTTCCTTCAGATCTTCCCAATGGCACAGCCATTGTGCTTCCCCTGCAGCTTTCCACGATCTCGGCGGATGTGAACGGAATGATCGTGTACGGCTATGGGGCAAAGGAATACACGGAAAAAAAGATGGTGGGTTCTGCCGTTCATTTGATCCGTGTCCCCGACGGAAGCCAGGGGGCGCCTGTGTCCCTTGTTATTACGGTGGGGGAGGACAGGGCTTTCTCATATCTTCCGAAGATAGTGCTGGACGCGGCAAACTGGGGCTTTGTGGATTATCTGAACAGCAATATCTACCCGGTGGTGATATCCATTTCCCTTGTAACGGCCGGTATCATAATACTGCTGATCTCCTTATTCCTGGCCATAAAAGGTCATGAATGGTCGCGTATCAATCAGACCGGTATGCTCTTTTTTACCATAGGCTGCTGGAATATCTTTGAGATACACGCCATCCAGATATTTTCCATAGATTACGAATGGAATACCTTTGCGCGGTATTTCTTCGGGCTCTTAAGCATATTGCCGATCTTAAGGATCATATCCTCCGCTCATTCGGAGAAAAGCTTAAAGGATAAGGTGATACAGAAGTCCATATTCTATGTAAATGAATTATTAATATTCGCGGCTGTGCTCCTGGGAGCCTTCAACCTGGTACACATCTGCAACCTTCGGTATTTCTTTGAGATAGAAGCCGTGATAAGCATGATGATCATGGCCATTATCGAATGGAAGGGATACGGCAGGGAGGACCGTAATGCCGAATCCAGATTCAGGGAGCAGATGGTGTGTTTCTTTTTTGTGGCTTTAGAGGCGGTGAGGTATACTCTCAACCAGATCTTCAACATTCCGGTACAGGCTTTCCAGCATTCCTTCCTGCTGTATGGAACGGTGGTGCTGGTGCTTATGATGATCGGCGCCTATATCTATGAACTGTATGAATCCTATGTTAAAAAGGCGGAGGAGGATACCCTGAAACGGATCGCCTACACCGATGGCCTCACCGGGCTCCTGAACCGGACATACTGTAAGGACAAGATGGAAGCCCTTGACGAGAGCCGGAAGGATTATTACATGATAAGCTTTGATGTGAACGGGTTAAAGGCTATAAACGATTCCAGGGGACATCAGGCCGGGGACAGTCTTTTGTCTGCCTTTGGAGACATATTGCGGCAGTGCTTCGGCGATATTGGTGATGTGATACGTCCGGGAGGGGATGAATTCCTGGTGATCTCGGATGATGCTAAAAAACAGGAATTATCAGGCAGGTTAAGCTGGCTTGACGGTCTGGAGAAGAATGCGGAAAAGACGCTGGGCTTTCCCGTGAGAGCGTCCTACGGAATGGCGGGAAGTGATGAGGTTCTGGGGCACACTGCCGAGGAGGTATATCTTTTGGCGGATCAGAGGATGTACGAAATGAAGTCCCGGAACAAGCGGGAAAAGGCAATCTGATGATATGTATTGATTTTTAAACATGGCTGCATTAGAATGTATACAATGAACAGTAATAATGCGGCGACGGAATATGCTTATGCCAAGATAAATCTTGGCCTTGATATAGTCGGGAAGAGAGAAGACGGTTATCATCTTCTTAAGATGGTTATGCAGACCTTAAGGCTCCACGACACGGTGACGGTGATCATGGGAGAAGAGGGGTCGGATATAAGAACAGTAACTGACAGTGAACTGGTATCGGATGACAGCCACAATCTGGCATATCGCGCAGCAAAACTCCTTAGTGAAAAATATCATATCGACAGGGAAATGGAGATCCGCATAGAAAAAAGGATCCCGGTGGCAGCAGGCCTTGCCGGGGGCAGTTCCGATGCGGCTGCTGTTCTCCGGGGTGTGAACAGGCTTTTTGATCTGGGACTCGATATGTCCCGGCTTAGGGAGCTGGGGCTTGCCCTCGGCGCGGACGTGCCCTATTGCATACAGGGCGGCACCATGCTGTCTCTTGGGATAGGGGAGATCCTGACTCCCGTGGATCCCATGCTTGGAGATTTTCCGGTACTCCTCATAAAGCCGGCAGCGGGGGTATCCACAAAGGAAGCCTATGAAGCCTATGACAGAACAGACGATCCGGAACATCCGGATACGGAGGGGCTTATCTCGGCAGTTAAAAAGGGAGAAATAAAGGAGATCGGCGGATATCTCGGGAATGTTCTCGAGAGGGTGGCTGTTTCCCGGGTGCCCGAGATCCGGGAGATAAAGAGATTCTTAAAGGACCGGGGAGCGGAGGCCGTTCTTATGAGCGGAAGCGGACCTACGGTCTTTGCGTTGGACGACGACAGTGACAGGCTGAAGGAGATCTGTGAGGAAGGGAAGAAACGTTTCCCGGATTCGGAGGTGATCCTGACGGAAACATATTCCGGATCAGCCTTGGACAGTGAGAAAGGGGTATAATAAATGAGCCTGCCGTCTTATATGGATACGACAAATGATGCCTTTCTGCCCTTAAGGGATACGGTTTTCAATCAGCTCCGTCTTCAGATACTCCACGGAGAACTGAAGCCCGGGGAAAGGCTTATGGAGGTGGCTCTCGCGGATAAGCTGGGGGTTTCCAGGACGCCGGTGAGAGAGGCTATAAGGATGCTGGAGCAGGAAGGGCTTGCGGTACTTCTTCCCAGAAGAGGAGCCCATGTGGCCAGCATTGACAATAAGCAGCTCGAGGATATGCTGGAGGCCAGACGGACGCTGGAGGCGTTTACGGTAAACGCGGCCTGCGGCCGTATAACCAGAGCCCAGGTGGATGAACTCCGGCAGTTCAATATGAAATTCAGGGAGGCTGTAAAGAGCGGAGATACAGTGGCCATGGCGGATGCGGACTTTATCTTCCATGAGGGCATCGCAAAGGCCGCCGGGAACGGCAGGATAATGGAGATGCTCCAGCACCTCAGGGAGCAGCTTTTCCGCTATCAGTACGAGTATTTAAAGGATACGCCGGAGCACAGGCATCTCGTGGAGGAGCATGAGATGATCTGCAGGGCATTTGAACAGGCGGACAATAACAAGGCTGTGGAGATCATAAAGCTCCACATAGATGATCAGGAGCTGGGGATATATTACCAGCTTGAAAAGGAAAACCAGACTAAGATTAAAAAAGGCAGATCCAGATGAAGAGAGATGTACTTGTGTCAATCAGAGGATTGCAGATAGATGATTCCAGCGATGATGAGGCCGTCGAGATACTGGTCAACGGAAAGTACAACTGGAAGAACGGCAGACATTTTCTGCGTTTTGAGCAGTATGAGGAGGACGGGACCCCCACGAAGAACGTTCTTTCCTTTGACGAAAAGGCCATGGAACTCACGAGGCGGGGCGGCACCCAGCTCCATATGACTTTCATGGAGAAGGAGAAGACCCTTACCAGCTATACTACGCCCTTTGGGGCTCTGATGGTGGGAGTCAATACGGACAGGATCTCTGTAGAGAAGAGCGATGACAGGATACACGCAGAGGTTGATTACGGCCTGGAATTCAATTATGAATACGTGGCGGATTGTCAGCTTTCACTGGATATAACCCCAAGAGGGACAGATCGTATATCAGGAGGTAGTAAATGATACACTTAAACACACTGACCATTGTGCTGCTCGTTATACTTGCAGTCCTGGCCGTGATCCTTGTAGTGCTTGTACTTCTCGGGAAAAGGGCCGAGAAGAAGCAGGCGGAGCAGCAGGCGGCCATGGATGCCGTGAAACAGACCGTATCCATGCTGATAATAGACAAAAAGAAAATGAAGATAAAGGATGCCGGTTTTCCCGATATGGTGGTAAACCAGACCCCCTGGTATTTGAGAAGTACGAGGGTGCCTGTGATCAAGGCAAAGGTGGGTCCCCAGATAATGAGCTTTATCGCGGACATAAAGGTCTATGACATCGCTCCGGTGAAAAAGGAAGTAAAGGCCACCATAAGCGGCCTGTATATCACGGATATGAAGGGCATAAGGGGTTCCATAGCCCCGGCGCCTCCGAAGAAGAAGTCCAAATTTGCGGAATGGCGCGACAACCTGCAGGCTAAGGCAGGCGCCAAGCCCCTAAAGTAGAAAGAAAACGGCTCCGCGAAGCGGATCTTAAATGCCGTGGCATTAAAAGAGATATAAGAGGAGAAAAAAATGAAAAGATCAGTTTTGCTGGCGATGGCAGCTGTTTTGATGCTGTCGCTTCTTCCCGGCTGCGGGAAAAAAGATGATGCCGGAAGTGCGGCCCCGGCATCGGGAGAAAAAGAAACCGCCGGAGAGGGGACCACTCTGGAGACGGCGGATCTCTCCAAGCTCATCACCCTCGGAAATTATAAGGGACTGAAGGTCACTCTTCAGGACACCACCGTTTCCGAGGAGGATATAGAGGCCTACTTAAAGAGCGCCCTTGAGACCATGACCACCCAGAAGGAGGTTACGGACAGGGGAGCAAAAGAGGGAGACACCGTCAATATCGATTACGAAGGGAAATTGGACGGAGTGCCTTTTCCGAGCGGTACCGACAAGGGTTTCGATCTCACTCTGGGAAGCCACAGATTCATCGATGGTTTTGAAGACGGACTTGTGGGAGCAAAGACCGGGGAGACCCGGGATCTGAACCTCACCTTCCCCGATGATTATGCAAAAGCCGAGCTTTCCGGGAAGGACGTGGTGTTTACCGTAAAGGTCAATTCCATAAGCGAGAACATAGTTCCGGAGCTTGACGACAAGGTGGCGAAGGAACTGGATCCCGAGGTATCTTCCGCAAAGGAATACAGGGAGAAGATAGAGAAGAAATTAAAGGATACCAATGTGGCAACTGCCAGATCCCAGGCCTTCAGCGAGCTTCTTTCCGAGGTGCAGAACAGCTCCGACATAAAGGATGTCAAGGAACTTCCGGACTGGCTCATGGAAGGGATAAAGAAGGAGCAGAAGGAGAATTTCGAGACCAGTCTTGAACTCTACGGCATAGATCTTCAGACCTATCTTTCGCAGCAGGGCATGACGGAGGAGGATTTTGACGAGACACTGACAGCCTACGCCCAGTCCATAGCGGGACAGCAGCTTACGGTACAGGCGCTGGCCAATGCGGAAAACATAACTGTCACGGAGGAGGATCTTAAGAAGCAGTACGAAGAGGACGCTGCATCTTACGGTTACAGCTCCGGTGAAGAGTTCGAAGAGGCCATAAAGAATATGGGTGAGGAGCAGACCTTTAAGGACGCCACGCTTACCAGAAAGGTTGAGGAGATGCTCCTTAACTATGCGGATATTGAGAACCCTGAAATGCTTGAGGAATAAAGAGGAAAGAGGTTAAAGATCAGGATGGAGAAAATGATTGAGATCCGTTCGCTTTTCCGCGAAACGGACAGATACATCGATAAAGAGATAACAGTGGGAGGCTGGATCCGGACCAACAGGGATTCAAAGTCTTTCGGCTTTCTTGTGGTAAGCGACGGCACCTTTTTTAACACGCTGCAGATCGTATACCATGACAGCATGGAAAACTTTCAGGATATCTGCAAGCTGAACGTGGGAGCTGCAGTGATCGCCCGGGGAAAGCTTGTGGCCACTCCGGAGGCAAAGCAGCCCTTTGAGCTCCAGGCAGAGGAGATAAAGGTGGAGGGAGTATCCACACCGGATTATCCGCTTCAGCCCAAGCGACACAGCATGGAATTCCTGCGTACCATAACCCATCTCCGCCCCAGGACCAATACCTTCCAGGCGGTGTTCAGGGTTCGCTCCCTCATAGCCTACGCGATACACAGGTTCTTCCAGGAGAGGGACTTTGTCTATGTCCACACACCCATCATCACCGGCTCCGATGCGGAGGGCGCAGGGGAGATGTTCCAGGTTACCACCCTGCCCATGGATGATATCCCGAGGACAGAGGACGGAAAAACGGATTATTCGGCGGATTTCTTCGGAAAGTCCACGAACCTTACTGTTTCCGGTCAGCTTAACGGAGAGACCTTTGCCCAGGCGTTTAAGAATATCTATACCTTCGGACCTACTTTCAGGGCGGAGAATTCCAATACCACCCGGCATGCTGCCGAGTTCTGGATGATAGAGCCGGAGATCGCCTTTGCGGACCTTGAGGACGACATGGCCCTGGCGGAGGATATGATCAAGTACATAATCTCCTACGTGCTGGAGAATGCTCCGGAGGAGATGGCCTTCTTTAACCAGTTCATTGATAAGGAGCACGCTCTGCTGGACAGGCTGAACCATGTGGTGAATTCGGATTTCGGCCGTGTCACCTATACGGATGCCGTAAAGATGCTGGAGGAGCATAACGATAAGTTTGAGTACAAGGTTTCCTGGGGTGCGGATCTGCAGACGGAGCACGAACGTTACCTTACGGAGACGGTATTTAAGAAGCCTGTTTTCGTGACGGATTATCCCAAAGAGATAAAGGCCTTCTACATGACGCTTAATCCCGACGGGAAGACCGTGGCCGCCATGGACTGTCTGGTGCCCGGCATCGGCGAGATAATCGGCGGCTCCCAGAGAGAAGACGATTATGAGAAATTAAAGCAGAGGATAGAGGAACTGGGAATGACGGAGGAACAGTACGGATTTTATATGGATCTCCGTAAGTACGGCTCCACCAGGCATGCAGGCTTCGGACTTGGCTTTGAGAGGGCTGTGATGTATATAACGGGAATGGAGAATATCCGTGATGTGCTTCCCTTCCCCAGAACAGTAGGTACCTGCGAACTATAATCATGAAAAAAGCTATTTCCGTTTTCCTTACAATTTCATTGACCGCCACCCTAAGCGTGAATTCTTTTGCTGCCCGTTCCACGGAGCAGATAAAAAGAGAGCAGGCTGAGTCAGAGCGGAATCTGGCGGCGGCGGAGGAGGAGGCTTCCGACATCCGTGATGAGAGATCCATGACGGAGGAGGAGCTTGAGGAAAACAAGGAACAGCTGGCCCGGGTCATTGCCTCCGTTTCCATAATCGAGGATGAGATCAAGTCCAAGGAAAAGGCTGTTTCGGAAGCAGAAGAGCAGTACAGGGAGGCGAAGAAGAACGAGGAGATCCAGTACGCCGCCATGAAGAGGAGGATCCGCTATATCTATGAACACGGCGGGTCAAATGCCTATGCGGAGTTCTTCTCCGGAGGCTCCAGCTTTGCCGACATCCTGAACAGGTCCGCCTATGCGGAGGAGATCTACGAATACGACAGGAACCTGCTGGAGGACTACCATGAGACCAGGGTGAAGGTAAAGGAGAGCGAGGAAAAGCTTCAGCAGGAACTGGATGAACTGAACGAGATAAAGAACACTTATGACGAAGAATCCGCTTCCCTGGAGAGGACCATCGCCGAGCAGAAGGAAAAGGTGGAGGACTTTGACGAGCAGCTTAAGGGTGCCGAGGCAAAGGCCAGCCAGTACAAAAACCAGATAGCAGCCCAGAATAAGGAGATAAGAGATATAGCCGAGGCTGAAGCAAAGGCTGCGGCGGAAAAGAAGAAGGCTGAAGCCGAAGCAAAGAAGAAGGCGGAGGCTGAGGCGAAGAAGAAGGCCGAGGAAGCGGCAAAGAAGAAGACCGAAGAACAGAAGAGCGAAAGCCATGAAGAGGAGTATGCTCCCGAGGAAGAGGGAGAATACGAGGAAGAGGAGGAAGAAGAGGAAGAGAAACATGAGTCCGGAGGTTCCTCCGGAGGCTCGGGAACAGGCAGCGCCATAGCCTCCTATGCCCAGCAGTTCCTCGGAAACCCCTACGTCCTCGGAGGTACAAGCCTTACGGACGGTACCGACTGCTCAGGCTTTACGATGTCGGTATACAATCATTTCGGTTATTCCATACCCAGGACCAGCTGGGAACAGCAGTCTGTGGGCCGGAGCGTGTCCTATTCCGATGCCCAGCCCGGAGATATCTTCTGTTATTCAGGACATGTGGGGATCTACATAGGCAATAACACCATCTGCCACGCCTCCACACCGGAGACGGGAATAAAGCTGAGTCCCGCCACCTACCGTGATATCATAACCATCCGCCGGGTGGTCTAACAATACCGTCACATGCCTTCCCCCATTTATGGGGGAAGGTGGCAGCGCGAAGCGCTGACGGATGAGGGCCCGCCCGCCCCCATTTATGGGGGAAGGTGGCAGCGCGGAGCGCTGACGGATGAGGGCCCGCCTTCCCCCAAAACATCATATTGTCGTAAGAGGTGCATAATTTGTCGCCGGATTCCTTGTGTGAAAAAGGGATCCGGTGTTATTTTTTATGGTAGAAGAAAAGGTGGGGGTTTCTGTACCCATTGAAACAGAATGTGAGGGAAACATTATGAAGAAAAACTGGAAAAGCGGATTAGCGGTAATCGTACTCGTGGCATTATTGCTTCAGTCGGGCGCCCATGTTGTATCCAATGTCCTGGATTATGACAGGGATTACGCCATGGCTGACGACGACCTTGCGGAATACGCAGAGGAAACGGCAGATGACACTGACGAGGGGGAGGACTCCGGATCGGCGGATGAAGACTCCGGGGATGAGGATTCATATGAAGAGGAGTCGGCTGATGAGGACTCCGGCTCGGATGACAGCGATGACGGCGCTGCCGCAGAAGAAGAGCAGTTTGAGGATTCCGGGGAGAACCTGAGCGGAGATGAAGGAGTCGAAAGCCAGGAAGAACTGACAGCAGAGCAGGGGGATGAAGCTCTCGCTGAAGAAGAGAATAGTGAAGAATCCGAAGAAGAAGCATCCACCGAAGCCACGGAAGAGGCTGAGGTCGCTTCTGTTCTTGATGTAAACCTCACAATAGATTACAAGGACAAAAACGGAAATACACTTATAGATACAGAAGATCTGGATATGGATGACAACACCGTTATCGTTATGAAGAGTGCTGCTCCTTCCATAACCGACTATGAATATGAGAGCGCCCGGCTTGAGTTCACGGATCAGGACGGTAATCTCCAGAACGGCAGCATTGAGGCGGTAAGATACCTCTTTAACGGCGCAGAAGACGACGGATATGCTTTCACCGTAAAGTATGAGGGTGATTCCAGTGACTGGATCGCCATCACAGGTGACGGCAATATCACCCTTACATACAGAGCGATCGAAAAAGAAGAGCTGGCTTCAGAGGATGAAGAGGCTTCCACCGAAGCATCCACAGAAGCATCAGAGGAAATTGAAGAAGAGACCACGGAGATCAGCGAGGAAGCATCAACAGAGGCTTCGACCGAGGAAGCATCTTCAGAGGAAGCATCCGAAAGCAGCACCGAGATCTCCACAGAGGCGACAGAGGAGACCGTCAGCGGCGACGAAGTAGAGGGCGTTAAGCTGGATATCTTCGACGAAGAGCCTGTAAGCGGAAATGAGATAGAGGGAACAGAGACCGAAGAGTCAACAGAAGCGGTAAGTGAAAATGAGGCGGAAGGCGATACCGTCAGCGGCGACAGCGCTGAGCAGGAAGAAGCTGCACTCCTTCCCGCAGTTGATGTTGATGCATCCGTAGTTGACGAGTTCGGTGAAGTGATCGACGACAAGTTCACCCATGTTCCTCTGGACTTTGACGGCGAACTGGCACTTGATGATCCCGAAAAGCCTCCCGTAAAGGGCGTCCGCGTTGCTACAGGCAAGGTTCTCTTCATTACAACATACACAGATTATAAGTATTCCAAGGCCACCCTTGACGGCGAAGTGATAAAGAGCCTTAAGAAAGAGCCTGTGACCGGGGAGGCAGAAGAAGAGAATAAGGGCTTCTTCGGAGCGCTGGTAAGCGCTATAACCGGAAACGACAGCGACACGGAATACTCCTATTCATACACGGTTGACGGCGAGAACTACATCACTCTTGAAAAGGATGCCACCATCATTCTGGAATACGTGCTTCCTGAAGGCATGAGGTCCTCCTATGAGTACGAGGATGATGATGTGATAGTTACCGCAGTCATTCAGGATCCCAATGCGATCCCCGACAATGCGGAGCTCAGGGTTACACCCATTACCGGCGGACAGTTTGATTCCGCAATGGACAAGATGAATGCGGGCAGTGATCCCGAGGATGAAAACGCTGCGCTTTATGATGAAACAAATACTCTGCTCTACGATATCAGTTTTGTAGTACCTGCTTCGGAAGAGGGCGGGGAAGAGAAGGAAGTAGAGCCTGCTGAAGGTGCTGTCAAGGTAACATTCACTTTCAAGAAGAACCAGCTCAGCGACCAGATTGGAGCCACAGACGGACAGAGCATCACTGTGACCCATTTCCCTGACGGTTCAGACACTGTTGAAAAGATTTCCACCGACTCGGCATCGGTATCAGGATCCCAGGAGGTGTCCTTTTCTGCAACAAATTTTAGCTGGTACGCGGTTTCTGCCGCGGCAGATGCCCTTACGGTGTCTGTGAAATTTGTGGACAGCGACGGGAACGCTGTAACTCCGGATCTGAACGGATTGCGCCTTTTTGCCAGAATGAGCAGTTCAAACGGAAAATACCTGCTCAAGGAATTGAAGAAGTCGTCAGAGGCAGGTATATATGTTGCCTCATCTTCTGTTGTATATGGTGATAATAATGTCAGATACGCTGCAAACAGTAATGGATCTTATGCAGTTCAGCTTATCGGAACCAGCAGAACAGATAATTATGATGGGTGGGCCGGAAGGAATGATCCAAACTGGATCAATAATAATCAGGGATATGAGATCAAGGCCGGGGATGCGATAGGTTCAGGTTTCGTATTAAAGGAGATCGAGAGCAGTACAATCTCAGTTGGAAAACCGTATCGGGCTGTTGCCGAAGGCTTCGGAGGACCCGGTTCCGATACCTATTCATCAATATTGGGCGGTGCAACGAATTACGGTATCGTAGCTGAAAAGTTTGCCGTGGTCAATGACGGCGAGACAAATGTGGCGGCTTACACGGTAACCTGCCCTACACAGACAGGAAATGATCTGACCAACCCTGTTGAGCAGACCTTTGTCATTGGGGCTGTAGACGGCTCATTTAAGATAAAGGGTAATGATGCCGTTATAAAGACCACGAAGGAAGTGGAAAACTCCAAGAAAATAACACCTCTTGGAAGTGTAAAGTTAACCTATGTAAATGCTTCCGAGAGTGAGATCAGGGCAGAGATAGGAGCGCTCCTCGGTCAGGGGGCGGCTGCTTCAGCTTCCCTTGCGGCTAAAAAGGATAATGCAGCGATAGTAGCAAAGAACGGAAAGTGGGTTGTCGACCTGAAGAACCGTCCTGCGGGATGCTACTATATCACGGTAAACGATCAGATGCTCGCCAATATAAGGGGTGCGGACAATCTGCAGATATCTAAGAACGATAACCAGACGGTCGTATTTAATGTAACGGCTTCTTCCGTGGAACTTTACAAATTCTCTGTTAATGGCACAGGGACTGACAGTAATGATGTGAAGGAACACGGACATATCATTACAAAGACGGTGGTGTGGAATCTTCCCAATGCCGTATCCTTTAAGGCAGCAGGCTCTATAAGCGGAGTGATACTTGCGCC
>CADBTX010000023.1 GCA_902797705.1 uncultured Lachnospiraceae bacterium
AGTGCCAGTGCACAGTCAAGGGATTCCCGGGAACTGCGCTTATGCTGTCTTCCCTCATAGAGGAAGGGCATGATCACCGTGAGCCTGCGGGCTTTTCCGCCCACTGCCGCAATGATCCTCTTCAGATCCTGGTAGTGGTCGTCCGGGGACATGTGATTCTCATGACCGCAGAGCGAATAGGTAAGGCTGTAATTACAGATGTCACAGAGAAGAAAGAGATCCATGCCTCTTATGGATTCGTTGATGGTCCCCTTGGCTTCTCCGGTACCGAAGCGGGAAATAGAGGTATTTATGATATAGGAATCACGCTGGTATCCCTGGAAGATAAGGGAGCCCTTATGCTCATTCTCTCTTTCCGTACGCCAGGTGACCAGGTACCTGTCCACCAGTTTGCCCATATCCTGACAGCCTTCCACAGGGATCACTCCCAGCTTTCCTACGGGGATGCTCTCCAGTTTTCTTTTACCCTCATGAACCGGCATGGTCCTTACCTCTTTTCTTTCATGCGAAGATCTTCGCCGCTGAATTTGTATAATTCATAGTTGCCTATTATCCGAGACAGAGACCGTTCGGAATAAATGTCCTTAATGTTCTTAAGGGACAGATTGCTGGAAATGATGGTGGGTTTCCTCCGGATCCCACGCTCATTCAGTATGTTAAAAAACTCTCCTGCAACAAAGGAATTGGTGTTCTCGGTGCCGAGGTCATCGATGATCAGCAGATCCGACTCATAGATGTTGGAGAAAAAGCTGCTTTTGTCCTCCATATCAGTACGGCCGAAAACATTGTCCGCTATGAGCGAAAAAAGCCGGAAAGCAGAAAAGTACACCACACTGTACCCCTTATCCAGCAGATCCTTTGCTATGCAGTTTGTAAGGAAGGTCTTTCCGCTCCCTACACCTCCTAAGAATAACATATTGCGGGAAGTGTGGGCAAATGAATTTACAAAATCACGGGCTTCCTTGTAAACCTTCTCCATCTGGGGACGTACCTCATCAGAGAAGAGGCTGAGATCGCAGGTATTGAAATTTTCCCGCTTTAACACATCCTTTATGTGGGACTGAAGGTAAAGAGAGTCCACGATCCTCTGCTTCAGACAGTGGCACTTCCCGGAATCGGTAAATCCGGTATCCTTACAGTCCGGGCAGTCATATATGGGCTCCAGATAATCGGCGGGAAAGCCGGCGTCTCTCAGAAGGGCGGCTTTTTTCCCGGCAATGAGATCCATCTCATCCTCCAGGATAATGCGGGCCTCATCATCGCCCATGATCATCTTTCTACCGCAGGAAGAAGCCACTTCCGCGGCCCTCGTTTCCAGCTCTCTGTACTCCGGCAGCCTGTCCGTGACTTCTTTTTTCCGCTTTTCCAATATAAGGGAATTCTTTTCCCTGGTCTTTTCGTATTCCGCCATGATCTCGCGGAGATCACTGTCTGTCATTATAATACCCGGCCGTAGATACGGCACCGGTCCTTCCTTCAAACTTAATTCCGGGCGAATTTCTTCTCAAGCTCAGAGAAATCGTAATCCCTGTCCTCGAAATTCTGGAATTTCATGGTGCTTCCGGATCTGGAGCCTCCGCTGTTCTGTGAAGAAGCCTCCTTTTTCGCGGCCTCATGAGCCTTGTCGGCTTCGGCGATATCCGAAAGCTTTGTAACATTGGCCTTTTTCCAGCGTTGGAGAATGGAGTCCGCATACTGGAAACTGGGCTTTGAAATGGTGCTCATGGTACGGTTCACGGCCTCTATTATGATGTCGGAGGAGAAACCGTACTCATCTTTCCAGCGTCGTATGTGGTCGATCTCCACCTGTACAGGATTCCTGCCGGATAAGCCGAAGGCCTTTAATACATCATAGTATTCCTTGCGGTTTATGCCGGTCTCTATCCGGGCCTGTTCCGCTGTTTTTATGCCTCTTTCATCCCAGTCCCGGCCTACGCTTTCGATATAGCGCATATTTCTGTGGCCGGCGCTCACGCAGTGCTCAATGAGGAATTCAATGAGATCCACGTCAAAGTGGAGGTTGTCATAGAGGAAAAGTATGGAATTCAGGTCGGAGGAGCTGAGGGTCCGTTTCAGATACTGCTCCGCTGTGAAGAGGAGCCCCTTCATCTCCGGGTTCTCCTTGAATTCCTGCAGCTGTCCCGCAGGGTAAAAGGGTCTGGCCTGAGTGCTGCTCTCAGCCTGCACCCCTGAAACCGCGCTCTGTGACCCGGAAACCGTGGACCGGGTTTCTGAAACCGCGCTTTGGGCCCCGGAAACAGGAACTTCCGCATCAGAGATCATGTTTCCGTGGCTTACGGACTCGGCAGCCCGGCTTACAGCGGGGGTGCTGTGGGGAAGATCAGAAACGGGGGAAACCCCCGCCCTGCGGTTTACAGGCCTCTCCACCACGTTAAGGCAGATGCCCTTCACGTTTTTATTATCGTCGTAATCCAGGGTGATAAGTCCCTGCTTATCCCAGTAGATCAGGGAACGGATGATGTCCCTCTCTGTATAGTTGAAGCGGTCCGCAATGATAGGAAGGGATATGTCCTTTCCCGAGGATACTGAACGGAGAAGATACAGGTAGATCTTTATCTGCGCTTCATTGGCATTGGTCATGAAATGGTCAATGAAATAGTTCGATACTCTGGTGTGTCCGTTGCTTCCGCTTTCGTATAGTGATATGCTCTCGCCTTCCAATTTTATCTCTCCAGGTTAGTTTTTTTCACGTCGGATCCTGCCCCGTCATACTCACATATGGGATCTGAATCCGACAGAGAGTATAACACGTCATGGAAGATGATTTCAATGCCTGAAAACCCGAAAAACCCCGATAAAATCAGGGTTTTTGCGATGACGTGGATATGGTGGATATTGTGGAAAAGAGTCTATTTTAAAATGTTGTCGCCGATTTTATATACATCTCCCGCACCCATAGTTATCAACAAATCACCGTGGATACAGTTTTCCGATAAAAATTTTTCGATTTTTTCAAAAGAATTAAAATAATAGACGTTATTGCCCCGGGCCTTCAGCTCATCTGCCAGAGTTTCCGAGCTAATGCCAAGGTTGTCCGTTTCCCGGGCGGGGTAGATATCCGCCAGGACTATCTTGTCCGCAAGGGAAAGAGCCTCCGCGAATTCCGGAAGGAGTGCCTTTGTCCTGGTAAAAGTATGGGGCTGGAAGACGCACCAGAGAGTATTATAGCTGCATTTCTTTGCCGCGTTTAAGGTGGCCTTTATTTCTGTGGGGTGATGGGCATAGTCATCCACCACCTTCACTCCGTTAAAGCTTCCCTTATACTGGAAGCGCCGGTCTGTGCCGCCGAATTCCCCAAGACCCTTTATTATCTGCTCAGGGGCTATTCCCATTTCCTCTGCCACAGCCGCAGCAGCGCAGGCATTTCCCACATTGTGTTCGCCGGGGATCTTCAGAGAAACCCGGCCCAGGACCGTATCGCCTCTGTGCAAGGTGAAAGTGGCACAGGCCATGTCGTCAAGGCTTATGTCCGAAGGATAGTAATCAAAGCTGCTTTCTTCTCCGAAGGTTATGATGGGGCACTTAAGGCCCTCCGTAATAATGTCAATGCCACGGGTTGCGCCGTTTATGATAAGGGCCCCGTCCTCCGGTATCAGAGCCGCAAATTTATGGAAGGATTCCTGTATATCCCGGAGATCCTTAAAGAAGTCCAAATGGTCCTCATCCACATTCAGTATCACCCCTATGGTGGGGAAGAAGGACAGGAAACTGTTGGTGTATTCGCAGGCCTCGGTCACGAAGAAATCCCGGGAACCAACCCGGAAATTTCCCCCTATGCTCTTCAGCATCCCTCCTACGGAAATGGTGGGATCCGTGTCGGCTTTAATGAGTATCTCTGACAGCATGGAGGTGGTGGTGGTCTTTCCGTGGGTTCCGGCAACAGCAACACTTACCCGGTAACGCTTCATTACCTGCCCCAGGAAACTCGCCCGGGTAAGGGCCGGCATATTACGGCGCCTTACCTCCATAAGCTCCGGATTATCCTCGTGGATCGCTGCGGTATAGATCACGTAGTCAATGTCGTCATTGATGTTGTCGGCGGACTGGGGAAAAGCTATATCCGCACCCAGAGAGGAAAGGGAGTCCGTGAGCTCGCTTTCCGTCATGTCGGAGCCGGAAACCTTAAAGCCGTCGGCCAGGAGCATTTCCGCCAGACCGCTCATGCTTATGCCTCCGATCCCGATAAAATGAAAGTGAGTATTCTTGTCTGAAAAGTCAATGTTGATCATTTGTCTTTTCCTTTCGGTTAAATTCGTTCATGGCCTTGTCACAGCCCTCTTTCATAAGGCACACTACGGCGCTCGCGGCCCGGATCTCCGCCTCGTCCACCAGCTCCCGGTTTTTTTCATCAAAGCGGGAAAGCACCCAGTCTGCCAGGTCAAAGGCATGGGGCTTTGCGCCTACGCCGATACGCACCCTTGAAAAGCGATCGCTGCCGGTTTCCGCAATGATATTCTTAAGTCCGTTGTGTCCTCCTGCACTTCCGGAGGGCCGGACTCTGATAATGCCGGGATCCAGATCGATATCATCTGAGATCACAATAAGATCCTTTTCGGGATCGGCCTTGTAATAGGAAAGAACCTCCCGGAGGGATTCCCCGGAAAGGTTCATGAAAGTAAGGGGCTTAACAAGGAGCACCTTTTCCCCCTCGATAAGCCCTTTTCCGCATATTGCCCTGTGTTTTTCAAAATCAAGGGGAATCCCGAATCTGTCCGAAAGAATATCAATGGTATCAAAGCCCACGTTGTGCCTTGTGCCGTTATACTTCGGACCCGGATTCCCCAATCCTGCGATAATGTACATTATAAGAAGAACCTGTCACTTCGTTCGATAACGATCTGAACGCCGTTCTCACCCTTATAATAGGAGTTTGCCCTGATAGTGCCGTGGCTCTCCACGATGCAGTTCTCTATATGGGTATTGTCTCCGATATAAACGTCATTCAGGATGATGGAATTCTTGATAAAGCAGTTATTCCCCACGAATACCTTCTTAAACAGCACGGAATCATGAACGCTGCCGTTTATGATGCATCCCGAGGAAGCAAGGGAATTATGCACCTGGCTTCCCACATTATACTTCGCGGGAGGAAGGTCGTCCACCTTGGAATAGACATCGGGATACTGATTAAAGAAATAATCCCTTACATCCGCCTTCAGGAAGTCCATATTTGTCTGGAAATAGTCATTGACGGTGGCGATATTCTTCCAGTAACTGTCTATCTTGTAACCGTATACCCTCTTCTGGTTCCTGTAACGCACAAGGATATCGGAAACGAAATCGTGTCTGTCCTCCTCTTCAGCCTTCTCGATGAGTTCAATGAGCTGACGGCGGCGGATGATGTAGATACCGCAGGAAATGGTGCGTCCCTTGGCTTCCACGGGCTTTTCCTCAAAGTCGATGATCCGCTGGTCCTCATTCATGGTGACAACGCCGAAACGCTCCACCTTCTCATTCTCCGGAAGCTCCTTGCAGACAACGGTGATATCCGCTTTCTTCGCGATGTGGTACTCCAGCACCTTATTGTAATTCATCTTGTAGACACAGTCCCCGGACGCGATTATCACATAGGGCTCATGGCTGTCCTTAAGGAAGGAGATGTTCTGGTAAATGGAGTCCGCTGTTCCCCTGGACCAGAAGGAATGATCGCTGGTCATGGAGGGGGTGAATACGAAGAGTCCGCCCTGCTTACGTCCGAAATCCCACCATTTCGAAGAGGAAAGATGCTGGGTCAGGGATTTTGCGTTGTACTGTGTGAAGACCCCTACCTTCTGTATATGGGAATTGGTCATGTTGCTCAAAGCAAAGTCGATGCCCCTGTAACTTCCCGCAATGGGCATTGCCGCAATGGCGCGCTTCTTTGTGAGTTCCTTCATCCGGTGGTTATTGCCCCCGGCAAGAATAATACCTATCGCTCTCATAGACTATCTTTCCTCCTTTATGACTGTTTTGCCGGAAAGAACCGTCTCGTTCTGGAATTCATCAATGGTAAATACACCTGACAGAACGGAATTCTTTCCTATGGTCAGTCCGGAAGGTATCTCTGACCTTTCTGCAATGGTTACCAGGCCGTGGGTATAGATATTGGGATCTGTTTCATTAGGCACTTC
>CADBTX010000024.1 GCA_902797705.1 uncultured Lachnospiraceae bacterium
CCTTGAGAACGCCCTTGAGGGAAGAAAGCCCGATTACTTAATTGTTCAGCATCTTGAGCCCGATCATTCAGCTGGCATCGGAAAACTTGCTGAAATGTATCCCGATATGAAGCTTGTTGGTACAGCAGCCTGCGGAAGGATGATCGGACAGTTTTTCGACATGGATTTTTCCGGAAGGTTTCAGGCCGTTAATGAGGGAGACACTTTGTCTTTAGGTAAACACAACCTGCAGTTTGTCTTTGCTCCCATGGTGCACTGGCCTGAAGTTATGATGACCTTCGATGTGCCTTTTGGAATACTCTTTTCTGCGGATGGTTTCGGAACCTTCGGTGCTCTTGCCAATAATGAAGAGTGGAGTAAGGACGGGGGCCATTATTATTTCAATATCGTAGGCAAATACGGAGCGCAGGTTCAGGCTGTACTTAAGAAAGCAGAAACCCTGGACATCAAGATCGCTGCACCTCTTCACGGACCTGTTCTTAAGGCAGAAGATGGTAGTTTAGCGGAAGCTGTAGGAAAATATAAGATCTGGAGCAGTTACGAGCCGGAATTGAAGGGAGTATTTATCCCTTACGCATCTATCCATGGAAATACCAAAAAAGCAGTGCTGGAATTTGCAAAGGAATGTGAAGAGGCGGGAATGACCGTAAAGACCATGGACCTTACCGAAGAAGATGTATCGGAAGCTGTCGAGCAGGCATTTCTTTACGACAGGATGGTGATCGCCGCCGCAACTTACGACGGAGAAATATTCCCTCCCATGAATGACCTTCTTCATCATCTGAAGATTAAGAATTTCCAAAAGAGGAAAGTGGGCATTATCGAAAACGGTTCATGGGCACCTGTGGCCGGAAAGAAAATGAAAGAGATTCTCGAATCGATGAAGGACATTGCTGTAGTTGAACCCATTGTGACCATTAAGTCCGTCAGAAAACCTTCCGATGATGAGATGTTTACAAAACTTGTGGAATCAATGAAGGATTGACGTTTAAGCAGATCATTCACCCCCTCACCAAAAGAAAAGGAGAAGAGTATGAGTGACAAGTATGCACACAGAAAAGCAACCGGACGTGTAAGGTTTACGGATGCAGCCGGTAATGCAGCTGCCGATACCGATGTAAAGGTAAAACTAATCAATCATAAATTCCTCTTCGGAAGCGGAGCTAATGATTATATTCCGCCAATGGAAATGACCGATGAGGAAAGAGCGGCATGCCCCATTCCCGCTGATAAGTTCGATACCATAGACAATATTTCCAAACAGTGGCTGGATCTGTTTAATTTCGGAACCATGCATTTTTACTGGGGAGCATATGAACATGAAGAGGGCAAGACCAATTTCGAAAACCATATGCGTACCGCAAAGTATTTCAGAAAGCATGGCGTGAAGCTTAAGGGACATCCTCTCTGCTGGCATACTGTATGTGCCGACTGGCTTATGAAGTATGACAATGCAACGATCCTCAGCAAACAGCTTGACCGTATCAACCGTGATGTGACTGCCTTCAAGGGTGTTATCGATGCCTGGGATGTTATTAATGAAGTGGTCATCATGCAGGTATACGACAGATATGACAATGCTGTCACAAGAATCTGCAAGGATCTGGGAAGGATCAAACTCTGCAAGGAAGTATTTGATGCGGCTCATGCGGCAAATCCCGATGCAACTCTTCTTATCAATGATTTCAACTTGTCTGAGAGTTACCGTATACTGATAGACGGACTCCTTAATGCGGGAGTTCCGGTATCCGCCATAGGAATCCAGACCCATCAGCACCAGGGATACATGGGCAGGGAAAAGCTTGAAGACATACTCGAAAGATTTTCATTCTTCGGACTTCCTCTTCATTTCACCGAGAACACGCTTATCTCCGGTGAACTTATGCCGCCCGAGATCGTAGACCTTAACGACTATCAGCCCGATGAATGGCCTTCGACTCCCGAGGGAGAAGAGAGGCAGCTTAAAGAGTGGAAGGAAATGTACGAGATCCTTTTTGCTCACCCTAAGGTTGAAGCAATAACGGGATGGGATTTCACCGATGGGGCGTGGCTTGGGGCACCCAGCGGACTTGTAAGAAAAGACGGCACCGCAAAGCCCGCATATTACGAACTGAAGAGACTTGTTAAGGAAGAATGGACCACCGAGTACACCGTTCATACAGATGCCGATGGTTTCGCTGAAGTCACCGGTTTTAAGGGCGAGTACGAAGCCAACGTGGGAGATCATACTCAGAACTTTACCCTGGGCTGAACCGGGGGCGGTTTTGAACCTTGGATAAATTATGAAAAACAATGATAAAGCGGAATTCCCGGTGCTCATATTTATCGGGGCGATATTTTCCTTTTTGGGAGCATTGTGGATCGTCATTGCTTTCGGCACTCTTGCGGAATGGGGAACGGCTGATGACGGAATTCGCGGTTTTTTCGCCACGGGATTTGGAATCGGATCTTTTCTGTTTTTGCTGGGGATGATATTTCTGGCATATGAACTTTACAAAAGATTATCCGTAAACTCACTGGTAAAAGCCGGAAATTATGTGTATGCATCCATAACTGAGATTGGGCGGAATGAGAATGTTATAATAAACGGCGAAAACCCTTATGTGGTGGTGGCTGAATATGAAGATCCCATAACGGGTGAAAAGCATGTCTTCCGGAGCA